>JAQGHT010000581.1 GCA_028291565.1 Planctomycetaceae bacterium
GGGAGCGAGGCGCCGTTTCAGGACAAGTTGGGAACTCACCTGGCAGACCCAATCCCAATGCAGCATGACATGCACAATGATGCCCAGAGCCAATGTGGATAACAAGCCAAATTCCAGTCCGCGCCACGCCAGCAGATCCCCTCCCCAGAGCGTCCAGCCTTCAGAGCCTGGACCGACTGGAAAAATGGTTTGCGCGATCGTGATGACTCCGGTTAGAAGTACAAACACGATTGCCAGAGACAGATCGAGCCAGAAGTTGATGACCGTTCGCTGTGGCAAGCGGCCGAGCGGCTTATGAACTTCGAGAAGTGGTTCGACAAGTCGCTTTTCCGGTAATCGCGGAACGACATTGGGCGACGACGGCTCTTCCGGAGAACTGCCAATCAGAAGTTGCGTCGATGAGATCACATTCATCATATTATTTCATGAGAGTTTAATGCGGTAACCCGGCGAGAATTCGAAGCGTCATTCAGGGCAAACACGTTCACCCCCGCTCAATTGACAATACGGACAATTCGTGAGTGGTGCGTCCCAGGACGACCAGCCGCGGGTGACTGTCAGGAGGCCTGTGAGACAAACGCAAAGTGCCGCAAACTCTTGCAGCCGACAGCGCCACGCAACCGAGAATTGTCGAATTCCGGCACCGGCCAGGATCAATCCCGGAAATGTTCCCGCTCCAAAAACCAGCATGATCGCAGCCCCCGCCACGGCGTTGCCAGTCCCGGCTGCGACCAGGAGATAGGTTGCGACCAGGCCACACGGTAACAGACCATTAAGTACCCCGGCCAACCAGACCGTGGAGAGTTGCGGAGCTGTGAGGCAGAGTCGAAACAAATCCGCGGCACGGCACATGATTCCAGAACTGCGTTCTGAAACCGGCCAAGGCCAGGCCAGCCAGCCGACTGTCAACAAGCTCATCACAATCAGCAGAACTCCGGCGGTCAACAACCAGACCGGCGTCAGCCAGGGCCAGGTGGTCAGGACTTTCGAGCCTAGCCCTCCCGCAAGCCCTCCCAGGATGACGTAGGAGGTCAAGCGGCCACTATGATACACGGCCTGCCGCGACCAGAATTGCCGTCCCCGGGAGCTATGCACCGATAACAACGTGACAAAGCCGCCACACATGCCGAAGCAGTGGCCCGTTCCAAACAATCCGCCACCCAAAATCAAAAGCCAGTGCCACATCCGGCGGTCTCCTCTTGAATTGGAGATTCGGCCGAGTTCCCGTTGAATGCGGTTGTGTTGGGCGGAGAAGGAACTGGAAACTCGGCCAGCCGCAAAGATCGAAAAATGACGGCCAGACTGCTGCCGGTCATCAATAAGGCGGCCAGCATCGGATTCATCCAACCGCATGCGGCGAGCACAACACCTACGCCGTTGTATCCAAACGCCCACGCCAGATTGCGGCGAATCGTTTGCACGGTCGATTGCGCCAGGTCGTAAGCCCAGGGAATCCGATCGAGTTGATCGCTTAACAGGCAAATCTCGGCAGCCGCACGAGCGACATCGGTTCCGCAACTCATCGCCATTCCGACATCGGCCGCAGCCAGCGCTGGGGCATCGTTAATTCCGTCGCCCACCACGAGTACCGGGCCCTGTCGCCGCAATTCCGCGACAGCGGCCTGCTTCCCTTCCGGTGTCAATTCGGCATGAATTTCCACAAGGAGAGACTCTGCCAGGATGTTGGCACTTGCCCGGCGGTCTCCTGAGAGAACGACCAGTTTCAGTCCCCGTCGTGTCATTTCCTGGCACATTTGCGGGGCTTCTGGTCGCAATTCTTCACGAAACTGAATCACGCCCCAAAGTTGGGAATCAAACGCCAGCCAGACTTGTGGCCTGGTGCTATCGACTTCACTAATCCAGGGTTGACGCCATTCGGATTCAGGAACGAAATCTCGGAGCCAATCTGAACTTCCCAGCCGGACTGTCGTAACTGACTCGGAAAGTACGCCACTGATCCCGCGTCCCGATACGACGAGCACTTCATGTAACGGAACTTCGATCGTTTCGCTGCCCCATGCTTCGACAATGGCTTGAGAAAACGGATGCGTGGATGATCGAGCCAGACTGACGGCACATTGCTGAATACGACTTTGCCGGACATCGGGTGTACCGACGATGTGAGTCGCCAGAGGCTGACCGGTCGTGAGAGTCCCTGTCTTGTCGAATGCGATCGTGTGGATTTCAGCCAGCCGTTCGAGTGCTTCACCTGAACGAAACAGAATCTGACGCTCCGCGGCGCGGCCGAGGGCCACCCAAATGGCCAGTGGCGCAGCGAGACCTAACGCACAAGGGCAGGCAATCAGCAGGACCGATAGTCCAGTTAACAGCCCCGTCTCCCACCCGGACAACACGGTATGTATCCCTGTCGCCATCAATGCGATGAGGAGGATTAACGGGGTGAACCAGTGTGAAAGCCGTTCGGCCATTTGCTGATACGCGCCTTTGCGAAGACGTGCATCGCGTACGGCATGCATCATCCGGGCGAGAGTCCCTCCGGAAATCGGCGCGGATGCCTGGAACCGAACGTCGCCATCAAGATTCAATGAACCGCCGGCAATTGGACTTCCTGCAACTCGCTCGATTGGCCAGCTTTCACCGGTCAGGAACTGCGTGTCAATTGTCACGCGAGGACTCAACAGAATGCCGTCTGTGGGGAATCGCTCTCCTGCCAGGACCTGCAATTCGTCGCCCTGCCGCGCGTCGGCTGCGGGAATGACTTGTACTTTGCCTTCGAGCCAGCGCCGCACTGTATCGGGCAATAGCTTCTGCATCCGGTCGAGAACAGCCGTCGCCTGGACTTTGCTTTGGGCTTCAAACCAACGCCCCAGGGTCAGCAAGACCAGGACCACGCAAGCGACCTCGAAGTAGAGATCTCCAGTTCCGCGCAGAACCGAAACACAAGAACTGACATAGGCCGCCAGGATCCCGGTCAGGAAGAGAAAATCTGTGGAGAAACGTCCATGACGCAATTCTCGCCACGCATCTGTCCACAATGATTGGCCCAGCCAAAACCAAACCGGCAAAGCGAAGACCAATGCGGTGTAACGGAGCAATTGGTCGAGCACGATATTCAAACGGGAGGGATCCGAGATTGGATAAAAGTCGTTGCTCCACAGAACCATCGTACAAACAGTGACATTGATCGTACAGAAGATTGCCGCCGCGAGACGTGCCAACATCCAGCTCGCTCCGCCGCTCTCGCCACTCGATTGAGTGACGCGCGCCGCGATCCGACAGCCGATGCAGCAATACACCGGGCCTTGGGCCACTGCCCGAGACAACACAGGCAGACCGCAGAAATCGCATGCGGATTCTTGAACTGTCTGGTTCATGGCGGTGAAACGAGTTCCACCTGAATCGCTGGGATCAGGTATTTTAATGCATAGGCGATTGCGAAAATCCAAAAGCAAAGCCACAGCAAACGAATGCCCCACGGAATCGCACTGCCGACATAAGTGTGGAACCGCCGCTCTTCGGCCGGCGTGGGTTGTTCGATCGAGGATGACATGAACTCACTCCAGTTGAACTGATGGCTTGGGAAGATCTCGCGACACCAGTGATTGATACGACGGCCCCAAAGTGCTCGAATCAACGCGAGCGTGTCGCGTCAAATGTGCCTTGTGCTTCCGCGACTCTCTGGCTTGACTTTAATGCCGGGACGGCACAAGTGATCGAGCGAATCAGGTGGCCAGGGCCTTCTTGACGGTTGAGTTCATCTTCCATTTCGAGCATGGAAATCTTGGGGTGTTCAATATCTTTAAACATCCCCTGCATTCCTGCCCAAACCATTAAACAGAAGAACCCGGCACTCGCGAACAAATAGTTCATCACCGGAGTGATGGCGAATACGCCGTCCGGATCGTTCCGGAACGTTTGAATGAATTCGAGGAACTTGTTACCAAAGCCCAACAGGCTGAAACCCAGCACAGGAATCGCAAAAATCCACGTGATCCAAGGAGTGCGAGATCGAACGGCCATAGAAGGTATCCCTGATTCCAATGAATAAAAGATTGAAGACTCTTTAGGAACGGCGAATCAATAACTGTCGGAAGTGAGTATCGGGAGGGCGAGGCTGTGCAGGCGAAAAATCGAGATTGACACCAAATTGACTTCTTCCGTCTTGTTTCGACAAAACTTAGGCATCCACGACCCCGGCAGGGGTCACAGAAATTAGCCGGGGGTCGAGCGTACTCGCGACTACCCCCGGTTCCAATCAATCAGGGATTCCCGACCCCGGAGGGGTCGCAGATCATC
>JAQGHT010000455.1 GCA_028291565.1 Planctomycetaceae bacterium
GACAGCATTTCGATGCGATTGATGATCGGCTGAGTGAAGATGTTCGACCATCCAGGGACTTGCAGGACGCGTCCCATTTCATCGTCGACCAAGTCGCCTTTGGGGCCAGTCTGGCGGGGCCAGAGAAACAGGTGCTTCGTGAAGGGGGGATCGAGTTCTTCTCGCAGTGCGAGGAATGGCTTTGCCGCCTCGGAATTAGGTGTTTTCCCCAGTTGCGCCGCAGTGACGTGGGATGCGAATAGCGTACTGGCTGCTCCGTGTGTGGCCTCCTGAAGTAATCCCATACCTTGCGCCGCTTTGATCAATTCCTCAAGGCAGTACCAGTTGAACGCTGGCGCTGCCTGGTCGAAAAGTTCATAATTGATGCGTGTCACGCGTTCGTGCCAGAGTCTTAATCGCTGCTTGGTCACTGATGCGAGAACTTCACCGGAAAACGACTTGTGTTCAGAGGTCAATGATTCCAGAGTCTGATGTAACGCCGTGACCAGCATCGATTCCTTCAGTTGCAGGGCACTGGCTACGTCGTCCACAGCGTCCAATTCCTGTAAGTCGCGGGCCACAGCTTGAGTCAATTGAAGGACATCTTCCAAGGCCGGCCCACGTGCCAGCCAGCGTCCAAAGCGAGGTGCGAGGTGAGCGTGTAATGCATCCAATCGCTCAGTCTCGTCGGCCCCTTCGGGCCAATGCAGATCCCCCGCCCGGCGTAGCCGCGACACTGTTTCATCAATCACATGCCGGACCAGGATCGGCCCCAGCTCTTGTTCGAATTCAAGATACCGTTGGGAAGCGAATTCCCGCATCGTTTCGTCGAACCGTTCCAGCGCGTGCTGCGAGGCGTCGTTCAATAAGCTCGTGCGTTCATCGTCAGCTGAGGCTTTTTGCACAAATCCTTGGGATTCCAACAAATCGAGAACGACTTTTAACTGCCGCAAAGAATCATCAAACCGCAACACCCGTTTGGGCCACAGCTCTTTGGGCCGATAATTGACGAAAGTCTCGACCATATCGAGCGGCGCCGGATCGGTCGGCGTGTCTGCTCGTCCTGCTTTACCAATCACCGATTCAACTTCTGGGAAGCCTCGAATCAGGGCATCGCGAGCCTTCAGATCATCGGCTGCCTGCGTGACGCTCGCACGCGGGACCGTCACGGGCATGTCGAGTGTTGTTCCCTCGTCGAGGGCGGGCATGAAAGCGACACCGATCTTTGGAAAATGGTACGACCACAAACCAATGAGCAGTAGCGTGGCGAACGACAGGATCTGCCAGCGAACACGTCGCGTGCTAATGACTGTCAGCGAGGTGACCAGGGCAAAGGTCGTCAGAAAGGAGACTTTCCAGGCATTTTCCGAGGCTCCCATTCCGATGATCGCTTGCAGCGGAAACATTCCCGCTGCCAGAATCAACAAGACGGAGAAGCCCCACATGACTAAGTTTCGTCGCGGCAGTGCCCATGTCAACAACGGCTTATAAATATGAATAAAGCTGCGGACGATCGGATTATCTTCTTCGCTTTTCAGTTTGCCTCTGATGAATGACGGAATGAGGGCCGGGACAACGGTCACGGAAATGAGCGCCACACCTAGCAGCGCGAAGCTCTTGGTGAATGCCAGCGGATGAAACAGCTTCCCTTCGCGACCGCTCAGCATGAACACCGGAATAAAACTGAGCAGCATGATGATGACCGAAAAGAAGATCGGCCGTCCCACAGTGCGACAGGCGGGGATGACGATTTCCCGGATGTCGCCCGTCACCGGTTTGTCGCCAAAGTGCTCCTTGAGGACATGCGTGGCGTTCTCGGTCATGACGATGGCTTGATCGACCAGAATCCCGATTGAAATCGTGATTCCCGCTAATGACATGATGTTGGCCTGAATGTCGATGATGCCGAATCGACGGAGCAACCACATCGACAAGAACGAAAACAACACGGCCAATGGCAGCGTCACGCAGATGACAAACACGCTGCGGATGTGTGACAGAATCAACAGGATCGCAATTGAGGCGATCAGCATCTCATGCCACATGACTTCCGCCAGGGTGTGGATCGCACCGTGAATGAGTCGTGTCCGGTCATATGCGGGAACAATCCGAACACCTTCTGGCAATCCCGGCTGCAATTCCTGGATCTTCTCTTTGACCCGGCTTGTGACAGTCAAGGGATTCTCGCCATGCCGCATTAAGACCGCGCCGCCTGTGACCTCATTACCGTCCTTCTCAAAAACACTCCGGCGGAACTGTGTCCCAAGCTGCACGCTCGCCACGCTGCTGACCGAAACCGGAGTGCCATTCACTTCCTTAATAACGGTCTGCTCGATGTCTTCCTTGTTCCTGATCCAGCCGACACCGCGAACGATGTACTCGGCATTGTTCTTCTGGATGACGCCCCCGCCTGCGGGCTGATTACTACGAGCAACAGCCGCGTAGAGTTCTCCCAGCGTGATGCCGTAAGCTCTCAATGCATCAGGAACCACGTCGATCTGATATTCGAGTGGAGTGCCTCCAACGATTGCTACGTCAGCGACCCCGGCGGCCGCGTTCAATTGCGGTGCAATGTAGAATTTGTTGAGAGCCCACAATTTGCCCGAATCGATCGGATTCTCAGGACTGGGTTCCACCGTGTACCAGAAAATCTGCCCCAGTGCTGTCGCATCGGGGGCCAGATACGGTACGACACCGGCAGGCAGATAGCCCCCAGCCTGGCTCAACTTTTCAGTAACCCGCTGCCGGGCAAAATAGAAATCAATCTCATCGTTGAAGATGATGGTGATCATTGAGAAGTTAAATTCGCTGCTGGAACGAACGGCTTTGACTCCGGCCAGTCCCTGCAACTTTCTCGACAAGGGATATGTGACCTGCTCCTCGACTTCACGCGGGCTGCGGCCCATCCAGTCGGTGAATACGATGACCTGGTTCTCGCTGAGATCTGGAATCGCATCAATTGGCGTGTCGAACAGGGCATACACCGCCGCAATAGAAAGTCCGGCCGTCAGGATCAATACCAGGAATCGGTTCCGAATAGAGGCTTCGATCAGTTTCTCGATCATGACAGGTTAAAACCTTAAGGTTCGCGGCAGGCCAGATATTTTTGGTACGAGGTTGTCTTTGGGATCGTGAGCGGTACGGCGCTAGCCGCCGGTTTTTCTGATGTCCTGACACCGGTGGCTAGCGCCATTCCGATCACCAATTGTGCGCCGCCGCTAATCGGGAATTGCCCGCTTCAGCTCAGGCCACTCTTCCTGTGCCTGAGCCGTGCAACCTTCACAGCACAAGAACACCGGCTTTCCGTCGCGGAGCAACTTGACAGGCTTTCCCATCGAACCCAATTCAGTAGTTTTCCGAATCACACAGAACTTTTGGCCTTGGGCGAGTTTCCGATCCTCTGGACCAAGTTTCGACAGGGCAGCTTGAATCCGAGCCCCCTTGTCAGACGCTGGTTTTGGCTTTCCTGGGGCGCGGTTCTTCTGATGATTGGCCTTCAGCTCCTGGACCTTTTTGAGTGTTTCAGCAGGATCCTTCAGTGCATTCTTCTGGCAACTCGGACAACAAATGAAGACTGACTCCCCTTCGACCATTAGCTTGACGGGCACGCCCATCGATCCCAGACGAGTTTCCGTCAAAATCGGGCAAAACTGCTGGGATCGGACAAGTTCCCGATCTCCGACGGTCAATTTAGCAAGCGTCAGTTCAATCTTCAGATCCTGATCTTCTGGCGTGGATGGACGTACGGTCTTACTCGGTTGACTGCTACTCGAACCTCCGCTTCCGCCGATATAGATCGAGCCTGCGGCGGGATTCAGCCGGGTTTCGGCATCGACCAGGAACGAACCCGATGTGACAATTTGGTCGCCAGGTTCCAAGCCTGACAGTAACGGATAGAACTGGACATTCTCGGGCCCCATCATGCGAGGCCCTAATGTGACAAGCACACCTTCGAATTCTCCCGGTATTGATTGACGGTAGACGACCTTCTGCCGACCGGTGTCGATGACAGCCGATTCAGGAACAACGAGAGCCTGCCCTGCATTCAACTTCTGCTGCCGTTCAGGACTATTCTTCGCCGCATTTTGCAAAACGGAGACATGCTGAGGGGGAACGTTGACGAAGACCGTCGCCGTCATGCCTGGTCGCAACACATGACCGGGGTTCTTAATCTCGACGCGTACGGTGACGGTGCGCGTTTCCTGATCGACGTGCGGATATATGAACGAGATCACTCCGGGAAACTCTTGTTCCGGATAAGCTCGAACGATGGCCTTCACAGGAAGCTGTTCGAATGCAACTTTACTGTGATCCTCAGCCATCGGCAAAAATCGAAAGTCGTCCTCGTGGACCTGTGCCTGAATCCAGACAGACGAGAGATCGGCGATATCATACAGCGGCATCCCTTCATCAACATATTGGCCCTCGCGGACATATTTCTTGATGATGTGTCCGGTGATCGGCGAACGAATCCGTAAATGCGTATTCGACTTGCCTGATTTCAAAATCTCATCGATCTGGTCATCGCCAATTCCCAATAAGCTGAGTCGCTGACGAGAACTTTTCAACTGTTCTGGGTTGTTGCGTTTTTGGGCGTCGACCAACGTTTGAACCGTGACGTTTAAGTCGGGGCTGTAAATCGAGGCCAGTTCTTCTCCCGCATTCACGTTCTTTCCGGTTTCATTGGAGACCAACGTATCAATCCGCCCCTTGACGCGGGCCGAGACACTCTTAAATCCGCGTTCGTTGAAATCAACATATCCGACTGCGGCGATCTGCTTGCTGAGCGGCACGTAATCCACTTGCCATGTTCGCACGCCAGCCAGCACGACTCGATAGGGAGTCAATTGGACGCGACTGACGACTCCGGCCGGTAAGGCTGCGTCGGAAGTCTCTCCCTTTTTCCGCTTCGAAAGCGGCATGAAGCAAATCGGACACTTGTCCTTGCCATTGTCACGTACGACCGAAGGGTGCATTGGGCAGAAGAATTCGGTATCTCCTGCCACGGCGACGGCGTCTCCCGTGGGGCGTGTGTATTTCTCATAGTAGGAGACAAGCGTATCCCATTGGGTGATGACGGCACCAATGACCACCAGCACGGCGACAAACCGTAACCGCGCGAGTTTGACCAGAATGAGAAAGTCAAACCACCACCAG
>JAQGHT010000624.1 GCA_028291565.1 Planctomycetaceae bacterium
TAGGCATCCACGACCCCGGCAGGGGTCACAGAAATTAGCCGGGGGTCGAGCGTACTCGCGACTACCCCCGGTTCCAATCAATCAGGGATTCCCGACCCCGGAGGGGTCGCAGATCATCGAAGGTAGACGCTCTACGACCCCTCCGGGGTCGCGAATCAGGTCATGTCTCTAATCCGGGGGTGTCGCTGCGCGTCTGCACCGTACCGGTAAAGACGCTTCGCTCAACCCCCGGCTAATTTCTTGAACCCCTCCGGGGTAAATACCATTCTCGCGATCGATGTGAATGCATTACGTTCGCTTTATTTGGAAATTATTCCCATCAATTCAATCGCCTCTGTTTTGCGTGTCAACTCCAAATTTTCGCCAGACAGCCTCGCCCTCCCAATTCCGACATTAATTGCTTTGCCGATCCTTGCACCACCCGGCTCAGTAAATTGCCGACAGTAAATACCCGGGCAATCCTGAGCTCGGTATGATCAGTCAATTGGCCTTTTCCGCAATTTCCTTTTTGGGCAGCGGCGAGGCTTCGTATTGCTCATATTCTGGATACTCGAGGCGCCATGAGCCAAGCCATTGAATGTAAGTGATCAAAGCCAGTCCGCGAGCTGTCGGCTTATCGGGTGAGCCCTCGAAAAACCAGGGGTAGGATGGCATTGGGGAGCCTTCAGAGAGCGTCTTTGGCTGGAAAAAGTGAACCGCGTGCCAATCGTTGGAGCGACGGCCTCCCTCGCGACTGAGATCCGGGCCGACTCGTCGGGTCCCGAACATCACAGGGCGTTGCAATTCGTTCTGATATTCCCATGAGCGAGAGACCGCGCCAAATCGCTCTTCCTCATTAGACACCGGCCGCACAAACTGACTATGGCAGTGCCAGCAGCCTTCCCCAACGTAGATTTTGCGACCGACTCGCAGAGAGTCCGCCACTTTCTGGTTGTACCAGGCTTCCGATTCCTCAGGGTCTGTCGGGGGAACTCCGTAGGCCTTCGTGAAGGACTCGGGGTACCGCCGCTGGAGGTCTTCGAACTGATATCTCAGATTTCCATTGACCAGTTGTTCGGCGGTCTTTTCCGGCAGATTCTGGTACATCAGCATGGGAACGACAGCATTCGAGAGAAAGGCGAAAGCAAAAAATGCCAGGCCTGCCACAAACATAATGCCGGATTTGGATTCAAACATCGGGGCAACTCACGTTCGTAATTTGAGCGGATTAAGCATGGATCTTCAGGCGAAACTTGCGATTTCCCTGGAAACGGTCTCAATTGCGCCGGAAGGCACAAGCTTAGCGCGCTATAGTAATTCGGGAAAACTGCGACAAATGGCCGAAGTTGAAGCGTCACGGGCCTTCAGACTTTCTTCAAGCACCCTGAAATTCCAGCTCCAACCATTGTCGCTTTGTGGTTCCCGCCTCATTTTTTCATTGTTCGGACGTCGAAGTGATTCGACGCGGTTACGCTTTTACTGGTACCGTGTTCACTTCGAGCAGGAGTGGCGATAAGCGTGATAGTTTCCACGTACGGTACAGGTTGTAGAGAAACACCAACTGTCCAGCGAACATCGTCAGCCCGGCCACAACTCGGACCGCCCAAAACGGAATCGACAACTCGATCGAATGGTCCCACATTCTCAATGACGCCCAGGACCAGCCTTGGAACGGCCCCGCCAGAATCAGGTCGGTGGCCATGACGCCAATGCCGACGGCTGACAGCCAATAGTGCCATTCGGCCAGATCCCGGCTATACCAGTCGTGGTTCAGCAGTCGCGGGATCAGATAGGTCATCACTCCCAGCAGCCACATACTAAAGACGCCGAACATGACCATATGGGCGTGACCCACGACCCAGTCGGTAAAGTGAATCAACGCCTGGAACGTTAACGTTGTTTGCAACGCACATTGAAAGCACGTAAGCGCGTAGAAAATCATGCCCGTATAGAACCAGCGGATGGGCAGGTTGACTGTCAGGGCATTCTTCGTACCGCTCAGCGTCACGAAGAAATTCACGATCACGGTCAAGACGACCATTTCCACGGCGATCGTGCAAATGATGGCCCCATATTGCAGAAACATTGGAATGGGTGTGTAAAGGAAGTGGTGAATTCCCTGCAGGGGATAAAAGAATGCCAGTCCCCAGAATCCAACGAGTGACAATCCATGACTCCAGATTGGTTTCTTGAGCAGAATCGGAACGAAGAAATACATCATGCCCCAGCCGAGCGGGGTGACAAACAGCCCAACCAGGTCGTGGATGAACAAACCACCGACTGCTCCGGCACTCGTCCCGCAGACAAAGTACTGGGGCAGGAAATTTCCCATGGCATATGTCAGGAATGTCCAGACCAGAGCCGCCAGGAAATACCACAACGAGACATACATTGGTCCCTTCATGGACATAATCGGGGCGCCGAAATTGATTGCCACGAGCAACAGCCCCAATTGGGCGAGTGGATCGATCCAGACAGGCGTTTCGCCCCATTCGAGACCTTGCGCTTCGCCCAGGATCAGCCCGACTGCAGTCGCCAGAACCACAAATTGCCAGGCTCCAAAGATGAGCCAGGAAAGGAGTCGATCGAAGACCGGTCGCATCGTCAATCGAGGCACGACCCAATGCAACATGCCCAGGAATCCATTGGCCAGGAATCCATAAGCAATCGCGTTCGTGTGCAACATCCGCCACCGTCCGGGCGAAAACAACTCGATCCCATTCAGAGGATTGTGTCGAATCAGTTGCATCGCCATCAACAGTCCGGCCAGCATTGAGATCACCAGGAATCCCATTGCGGTCAGGAAATAGCACCAGACCAGCGGGCGATCCACCAATTCTTCACCGGAATG
This sequence comes from Planctomycetaceae bacterium, assembly GCA_028291565.1. Taxonomy (GTDB): domain Bacteria; phylum Planctomycetota; class Planctomycetia; order Planctomycetales; family Planctomycetaceae; genus JAKFVC01. The sequence continues at coordinate 2,831 of JAQGHT010000624.1, forward strand.
TCTAGTGATGTTCTCCGGCGGTGATCCGGTAATGTCGGTGTTCGCAGTCATGATTACTCCGCAGGAAAACGATAAGGCCGGAATTCGCCCAGCGGCGCGAGGACCGCCAATGTCCAACCGAATAATAAATGTGTCAGTGCCGCAACCCACCAGGGAAGCAGTTGCGTGTCAGTGATCCAATGCCCACCAAACAGTGCTGGCTGAAGCCAGCTGAGGATTGCGTAAAAATTGAACGCCCAAAGTCCCAGTGCGAGAATGGAAGCAATCAGAATTCGTTTCGCCAAACCGCCCTGGCGTGAGATGTACATCATGACGGCAAACAAAGGCACGCCGAGTACCATGCCGGTCCCCAGATACAAGCAGCATCCGATCGCCAGCATCACTCCATCGGCAATCGCAAACACAGGCAGTCCCTGATTCGTGAGCGCCAGGGCTTTCTCACCAAGCGGGAATGTCAGAAAGATCCGAATCAATTGCAGCGAGTCTTTCCCCGCAATCGGGGCCGCTATGACATTGGCGAGCAGGCTGACCGCGGCGGCCAAACCGCCCAGCAAAAAGCCTGTCGTCGCATAGTAGCTCCAATAGAACGATTTCGGAGCCCAGTTCCCGGTCGACTGCTCGGCCGCAAGTCTGGACTCGAGTTCAGCAACGCGGACCTGGAGCGCGGCCAGTTCCTGCTCGTTGGCGTTTTGTAACATGTCCGATCCTTATTTCTATTCCACCGTCGAAATGCACTCCAATGCCAGGACATCCCAATACGGGATTACTTCTGCGGCACTGCGAGAGCGGGTGCTGGCGCGGTTCGATCTGCCAACGGAATGTCACCTTCGCGCCGGCGATTCGAGACAGACATTACATATGCCACCAGTTCCCAGATTGCATCGGGCTTGTCTTTGAAAACATTATCGTGACCAGGCATCCGCGTGCCATTAATGCCACCATAGATGCGACGATAAATATCCGCGGGTGTGGCACCGCCACGCAACATGCCGGATGTCAAATCGGCCGCCTTGCTGGGCTGCCCCCAGGCATCCAGATTGACCTCGGCATTGAACGCTCCCCGGCCATCGGCCCCATGGCACTTTGAACACTCGGCGGCCTGAAACGCCTTCCGGCCGGCTTCGACCATTTCGTGGGTAAATGCGGGTTCCCGAGTCATCGCAATAATCGTTTGTTGCCGTGCATCACGCCAACGCCCTCGGACATTGTCCACGGCATCAGTAAACGTATCTTCTGGTAGTTCGTCGGACGCCTTGGCTTCATTCGCCAGGAAGGTCTCGAGTTCGCCGCGAGGAGTCAGCGACAAGACGTAATCAACCACATCGCTCACTTCGCGCTTGTTGAGCAAGCGGAATGAGGGCATCGACGTCCCTGGAATTCCACGTGAAACGGTTCGTACCAAATCCTCCCGACGCGGTTTCGAGCCATACGGGGTCGATGTAAATTTAAAGATTCCCTGGCGATAGTCTCGCGGCCTGGGGCTCAAATGTACGGCGGCGACACCATCGCCACCACCCGTAACTCCATGACACTGCACACAACGCAGCATATAGATCTGCTGACCACTTTTCAGGCGTTCGATTGGCACTTCCGGCGCATCGAACAACTTCGGAGCGGCAAAAGTTCCGCATTCTTTCGTGAGAAATGCCGCGATTTGCTGCTTGAGATCGTCACGTTCCAAAGCTGTGGATAGTGGTGCTGGTGAATAACTTGGCTCAACCTGCCGGCGACAGCCAAAACTGGCCAGACACAGCGTGAGGACCAACCCCATGCGACTCGTCACAGTGATCCCTTCTCAATGAAATCAGGGCATAAAAAAAGCCTCTGGCCCGCGAAAACGCAGGACAGAGGCTGTCATAGCTTCTTGTTTTGTCAAACTGTCGCAGCCCGCCATGAGCCAACGACGTATCCACTCTACGCGGTCATCTCTGGCAAGTCAACTGGAAATATTCAGTTTTTAATAAGCGGCCTGGCAATCGTCATGGGCAAGGTCAGTCGCAATGCATCAGCGTCTGTTTACGACTTGAATCGTCGTTCCGACTTGTCCCGAGGCAACGATTGGGTTCGAAACAATTTGTTGGCTTGCCAGGAATCAGATTCACGAATTCAGCGACAGCGGAGTGTGAACCGGAGGAGAATGAGTGGACACAGTGAAAGTAAGCGGCAGGCTATTAGAATGATGATAGCGGTTTAACCTTGCGCCTGCCGGTGACGTGCCACTGCTTGATGACTGTACTCGGTCATCAAGCAGTGCCTACGGAGCGGTGAAAAGCACTGCTTGAACGTCGAGTACAGCATTCAAGCAGTGGCACGATTCATCAACGCAAACCGGAACACTCAAGGTTGAACCGCTGCAGCCGACGAAAATCTCGCGATTACTGCATGGCCTCCTCGGCCGTGACAATCATCTGCGCCAAGCCAATCAGTTTCAGGTTTTTTTCACTGGCGAGCTTCTGCAAGCGACGAAATGCCTGTTGTTCGTCAAGCGAGGCGCGCTTCATCATAATCCCTTTTGCCCGCTCAATAATCTTGCGGTCTTCCAGAGCCTGACGCAGGTCTGTTGCTTCCTGGCGCAGACTTTGAAACTGCGAGAAGCGCCACATGGCGAGAGCAATCGCTGGTTCCAGATCGGCTTGTTTGATCGGCTTAACCAGATAGGCCATGATATGGTCCGCTTCCGCTCGCGCTATCAATTCTGGATCATGATACGCAGACACGAGGATGACCGGAATTGCTCGATCACGGTATATTTCCTGAGCGGCATCAATGCCGTCCATGTCCGGCATTTTGACGTCAGTGATCACAAGATCCGGGAGCGACTTCTGACAATTCTTCACCAATTCACGACCGGTTCGAGCAACCGAAACCACTTCGTGTCCCAGAATTGGAAGGATCCTTTGAAAATACTCACGCATATCCGCTTCGTCGTCCGCCACAGCGACTTTCAAAACAGGGTTCATGGATTTCCTTTCAACTCAACTTTGCGAGGCAATGTCATCAGCATTTCAGTGCCGGAGTTCCGTGAAGTCCCCACGGTGATCCGCCCTCCGTGACCTTCCACAATTCGCTGCACAATGGCCATTCCCAGTCCGGTACCATGTGTCTTCGTGGTGTAAAACGGCTCGAAGATGCGCTGCCGCTGCACAGGATTCAAACCTGGTCCATTATCCCACGCCGAGATTTGAATCGCCGGGCGCCCTCGTAGTTCGACCTCGGACCAGGCGATCTGGATTTCAACGGGATCACTGCATGCGGCCAGGGAATTCTCCAGAATATTTCTGAAGACTTGTCCTAGTGCGCGCGGATCGCCTTCACACCGCAAGTCGCAGAGCGTCTCGATCACTTGAAACGAGATGTTCCGTCCCTGCCGGGCCACATCCAGATGTTCCCATGTTTCGATCAAGATTGCACGGAGGTCCGTCAGTTCAAATCGGAACTTGATCGGGGCCGCGTACCCTCGCACCTCTTCATAGAGCTGGTATAAGTCGTCTTGCGCCTTTTGAATGCGCGCCGCGAAATCGAGAGCCTGCGGGCGATCCTGGATTTCCAGGACCAGCATTTCCAGGCAGGCCTGACTTCGCTGGAGCGCATTGCGGCTTTCGTGTGCCAGTCCTGCCATCATCTGGCCGATGGCAGCCAGCCGTTCACTCTGCAGGGCCTGTTCTCTCGCTTCTTTCAGTTCTTGCCAGGTTTGCCAATGTTGGGCAAGTTGTCGAAGTCGTGCGCGAAGTGATTCTGGCTTGATCGGCTTGAGAACATAATCCGCGGCCCCTTCCCGCAGGGCAGCGATCGCACCGTCAATATCCGCATAGCCGGTGACGATGATCACTGCCGCGGATGGCGATAATTTTCTCAGCTCAGGAAGGTACTCTTCCGCCGTTCCGTCTGGCAGTTTTCGATCCAGAATAATCGCGAAGATCTCGGACGAACGCTGGCATTTCAGCGCTTCGGCCATACTTCCGACAGGTTCCGTTTCATATCCGTCCAACTCGAGGATATCAATCAGATTCGATCGCGTATCCGCATCATCCTCAATCACCAGAATTCGAAGCGGAGCTTGTTCAACCACGGGAGCGCCCAGTCAGAAAATGTCACATCATTATGGTTCGGCAGCCACCAGCTGCGGATCAGGACAATCTAAGAAAACACATTCAGCAAGATTGAGCCGATTCAATCTGGTCTCAATCTGGTCGCCCGCCCTGTGCGGAACCCTGTCTGCTGAAACAGCCTGTCCGCTGAAACACGAAGTCACACTGTCTTCATCACGGCCCAAGGTTTTTAAAAGCAAAGACGCATAGGAATAAAAAAACCCTCGCTGCACGGCAATCCGCGCAAGCAAGGGCAATCATCGCGACCACATCTGCTGCCCGTCGCGAGCAAAAGATGCACGTTGTCATTTCAACTTAAATGGTAATTCGCTGCCAGTAACATGTCAAATGATACTCCCGCAATTGTACAATTTTCAGACTGGGTCTGGCAAAGTGGCCGGCGCAATCAGCCGGAGCACGCCAGTGTCGGGGTGGAGCCCCGGCGGAACTGGAACTCACTGTCGGACGGAGACTGACCGACGAAGGCATCGTTCAGCCGATTCCACTGGAAGATTGGGAAAAACGCAGGCATGCGCAGTCCATATCTGCAGTGAAATAAGGGAAATGTCTCGTCTTAACTTTTTTCCAAATTCGCGCGTCCTGATCAGCCAAGATTCTGCGCCTGAGATTCTATGCATGGCACAATGCATTACAAAAGAACGAAATCCATAAAAGAATTGCACATCTCAAAATGCCATCTCCAATCTGGTTCAGGTGATTCATGCCAAACGCCTTACGTGTCGGACTTTTCTGTGCTTTGATAGTTGCTAGTCTTCTGAGTGGAGGATGGGTGATCTACAACGCAATCGACCATCGGTCGTACCGTCTGGAGTTGCTCGATCCGGATCGCTCGAACACGGTGGACGCGTCGATTATCGATCGCCGTCTTCTGGGGCAGGATCACGATGTCAAATATCGCTTCCAGCCAGCAGAGCAGCAAGCCGCGCCGATCACGACAAAGTGGGTTACCATTCCCAAAGCAGTCTACGATTCGCTTCCTGAGTCCAATGCCACATTGCCAGTAGCTTATGTGAAGGGAGCTCCTGAACGACACCAACTGACGGCGCGGCTGGAAACAGAATCCTATCGGCGTGAGATTGAAGAGGAACTGACGATCCTGGTCGGGCTGGGCGCGATCCTCCCTTGGGTGGCCGTGCCATGGGCCTTTTGGCTCTGCTTCGCCAGCGCCAAACCGCTGACGATTTCGTGTCGATTGGGCTGCCTCAACAACTCGAACTATGATTATTCCGGCGGTGCACTCCAGATGGTTATGAACTATCGGACAGTTTCGCGGGAATATACCCTGGATGCCAGTCAGCATGTCGACGAATTCAGTTGCGCTTTTTGCGGCAAACCGATGAAGGTGCGGATTGCGTCGAGTCATGAGGCACGGCTACCTGCCCCGGGGCTTTATAGCTTGTGCCTTTGTACGGGTCTCATGACTGGCGTGTTGACACCATTGTTTTGGGCCGCCTGTCCAGCGTGGTTTCCGGCGGTGAGCATGGTCGCCGGGCTTGTGATCGGAGGCATCACGTTCCGCCACATGTGGAAGTGGCCCGCCCATTTCAGTGCGATCACTTTAGTTGAAGGACGAGGGAACATCGTACACTCAAAAACCGCAGATAATGGGACTGTGATCACGTGGTACGAACACGAGGTCATGAAGTAAGAGGAGGCTTATGAACAACAACCATTTTGGTGCGGTGATCGCTTTCATCCTGGGATCCGGCCCAGTCCGATCATGCCCAATTCCATGCGGCGTTCCTTGTTTCGGATTCAACGTGGAACGTAATCGTGCGGGCCGAAGTAGTGTGGGCCGGAAGGGAGTCCGTAGCGAACTTCGATCAGGTTGTGCGGCCGGCGTGCGCCCGCTGCGATCGCCTGATCCATCGCCGTCTGCCACATCATCCAGGTGTCGACTGTCCCTTGCAGGATGGCCACGCCGTCCACAACTTTCGCCGTTACCTGATTGTCCGGATCCACGAATGCATAAGTTAGCTTTTCCTTGAGGTCCGCCAAAATCGCCGCGTCGCTTTTGGGCACCCAATTCTTGCGCGCGGTGAGATAGTCGTTGACGTGAACAACTCCTAGTTGACAACTCGCCGTCCAGACGGCATGTTCCTTTTCGAATTCGGTATCAACGACTCCATACAGACTGACATGTGCGTTTTCACATTCGATAACGATGTTGTGTTTGTCCACATACGGATCTCGCGCAACGGCCAGTCTAGTGAAATCGGCGATCTGTTGATCGGTTGGTGGCTGGTCCGGCCAGCGCGTCCGCAGATTGTTTTTGACGCGCCGCACACCAATGGTTTGTCTGGCATCTCGCTCGGCCGCCGCGTTCGCCGTCAAGTTGCTGACGTCACCGGTCAGCGTGACGGTACCATGGTCGACTTGAATCTTCAGTTCAAAGCTTAGCACTCGCGGATCGTGTTTAAACGTGCGCTGCACGGCAGCGAGGATCTCGTCGTCGGTCGCCGCCTCGTACCGCTGGCTTCGTAGCAGCGGATTGGTATGTCGCCAACTCACGTTGACGCCGCGGGAATCCACGTCCGTCGCGCCGGCCCGCCACGCCAGTTCCTCGGCGTACGACTTCTGAAAACTACTCGTCACATTGCCGTTGAGCACCACCTTGGCATTCTTGACTTCCACTTTCAACTGCACGTCATCGAGCAGCGCGGTGAAGCGGTACAGTTCTCGAATCTCCTGTTGCAACTCCGCGTCCGACTGTTTCTTCATCGAATCAACGAGCAGATCGTTCTTGAGTTCGGCGACCCCCTTTGCTCCCATCGCCACTTCACCTGCCAGAACTTTCAGACCGTAGGATGGTACGGTTCCCGACAGCGTGATCGTTCCGTCTTTCGCGGCAACATCCACCTTCGACTCGCGAGTGACTGGATCAGCTTGCAGCGCCGCGAGCACGTCTTTTTTCACATCCTTGTCGTCGCGACGTTTGACTACGATTTCAATTTCATCCACGACTGATTCGACACCGCGGATTCGTTCAGCCAAAGCCACGGCGATTTGTTCGGCCAGGATATTATTCAACCGACCCGACAATGTGACGACGCTGTCAGCCACATCAACATTGATCAAGCGCCCATTGATTGCAGGTGACCGGAGCAATTCATCTTCCACTGCCAGTTGGATGATTCGATCGGATAGTTCAGGCAGTTCGAGCAAAGATTCGCGGCGCGGCTGCGGCGCGGTCTTACTTTGCGGATTGTCTTTCTGCTCGACGGGTGTCGGTGGCACCTTGGGCACAGGCTGAGAAAATGCGGGTGATGACGCGAGGATCGCCAAACCTGCCGACGCGAGTGTCGTCAAAAAGAATAGCCGATGAAGCTTGTTCGAACTCCATCTGCTCAGATTTCGTGGGCCTGTCCAGTTAAGAGTCATGGCGCGAAGCTCCTTGTTGGTTTTGGGAAATGGGATAAGTCATTCTTGGCCCGGCTAAGGATTTGCGCAGCAATAAGTGCCGTAGGATGGGCACTCTTGCCCGTCTATGACCTGCAAGGCCGTAGGCAACTTCCGACAGCTATTGATCCGCCGATCCTAACGGGTATTCCGCTGCTGATCGCGATTGCAAGGTTCTGAAAACTCGATTTTCTGTCGATTCGCCAAGTTCCCCGGAGATCGAAAAGCATGAAAAAAGCCGACGCAGAAGAACACCTTCAGGTATTCCACCGAGTCGGCTTACTCTCTAACTCGCCCCCTGGTTTGTTGCCAGATTGCGATTTATATAGTCGTCCGAATTCGTCGAGTACGCCCCTTGACACTTGCCGTAATCCGACATCCTTAATTTTACAGGACCTAATTCAGAACGCAATGAACTCTTGATTTGCCCCTAACGATTGCTATGGCCCCAAATCCAGCGGTGATTCGCTTGCTGGGCGGCGCCGGCCTCAAAATCACCGTTTAGCCTTCCAAAACAACTCGGAACAGAAACGATAAGAATTGGCAATCCCAGCAAACTTGCAACGATGCCCGCCAAATACATTCCCCAGGCGGGAACATTCGGAGACCGTGATTCGCAAATCTTGTTTCCCGATTCCGGGTGCGCACGCCTGTCCATATTTGATCCTGTTTGCGGCCACTCCTGAAACGATCTCGGTATCGATCCGCTCACTCACAATATGCCTGTCTGTTTGCTCTTCTTAAACGAACCAGGGGTAGAGGATTGCACCCGCCCCATTGCCAGGATAGGTCGTGTGAATGCCGGACTCGCCGAAATCAGTGCTGAAGGGTTTTGTAATATCCCAGCGCCACACGGTGCCATTCAAAGTGAAATCACTGCCTTGGCTCTGACCCTGATCATTGATGTAGATCACGCTCCCGTCGAACTCGAGGCCACCCAGTTTGCCGGCAGGAATAGACATCACATCGGCGTCAGCAGCCGGAACGACATTGTCCAATGCTGGCGTGCCTGCGAGTAGAGTGTTCAAGTAGGCTGCGCTAATTCTGACCAGGGTCCCTTCGCCGGCATTGTTTGTCGGAAAGTCATCGTTGTTATTTCCCAACCACAGGTTCCCGGCGGCATCGAAGGCGATCCCTTCTGGACCTGAAAGCAGATGGACATTAATGGCGACTCCAGCCTGGGACGTCGCCACATAAATCTTGGTTGCCGAGTTGACGACTTTGTAGTACGCGGACTTGTCGAGTCCCTTGTAACAAATTAAGAAGTGCTCGTCAGGCGAAGCGGATGGACTGAACGTCGTCATCCACAAATTCCCTTTGCCGTCAAATGCCAGATTCGCACAATTCTCGGCGACGCTATTATCCGAGTTGAAGCTGGAAAACTGTGAGATTGCGGTGTAGTTCGAAGCAGCCGAAGCAACGAAGACGCCAGCATCTTCCATTCCGAACACAATCGTCGGGATGTACAGATCGCCGCTCACCGGTTCGACTGCGATTCCTGTTGAAGACAGTCCATTCACCGGCCCCGGTTTCACCACAATCGGATCAGATGTCCGGATCGGAAAGATCTCCGCAAAGTCATAGATGAGCACGCCACCTTGTCCATTACAATCGATCGAGACAAAGATCTTCCCATTTCTCACGGCAACCGAATTCGGACCACCCGTCCTTCCCGGCCAGGCCGCGGCAATATCGGAGGCCAGATCGAGCGAGAAAAAGGGGGCAGATGCAATCGCACCCAGCGTACTGTAAAACCGAATTTGTTGGTCATCAAAGTAGGGCTGACAAAGAATCGGCGCCATGCTTGACTTGCTCCAGAATTGAATTCGTAGTAACAGAAAGGATGTCGGATGGTAGCACATCCGAAAGACCGCCGCGAGCCAGGGCGATTGGCGTCAGTTGGCGGGTTTGGCGATTTCTGGCGATTTCTGGCGATTCAATTATCGGCTCGCTCGAGCACATTCCAACTCTTTCTTCCGTGGCCGACTCTTCGGACCATCGCCTGCTCCTTAGCGTCCGGTCCGCTCCCGATCGCTCACAATATGCCAGTCCTTTTGCCCTTTGCTCGGTTAATGATGCCGCGCCAATCAGGCCCTTGGAGTGCGGTGGCTCGACACCGCCCTCCATTCGATTGAAATAGCGGCTCCCGAAGTTCAAAACCGTGATGATCAAACTCGACGGTTATGTCGATCGATTCTTGAATGACCAATGTCTCCATTCCAATCCAATGGAGGGCTGCGTCAAGCCGCAGCACTCCAGGGAATTGGTCGCCGAAAGGAAATGGAAGCACTTGTCCTATCGCTTCATTTCAGTGATGTCTTCATGCAACGGTGGAACCGCTCGCACAAATCTCAGAAACGCCACGAGGATCTCATAGTTGTCGTGAGTATCAAGATAGATCTGTTGCCGCAAACGATGCCACTCATGCCCTGCACAACGAAGGCAAAGGGACTCATTTCCCGGACCGCCGCGCTGCAGAAACGGGGTCTCTGTCACCGACCATGATAAGTCCGACGAATTCAGTTTCGACTTTCGAAATAGCCAGGTAATTATGCTTGTTCCGTCCTTGATGTGGATGACGCAGCTGAAGACATGTCGAAACATCCATACCGAGCAGGAAGCGACGATCCATAGCGTCAGCGCCATTACGCAAGCATACCCAGTCAACGGAATGAGCACTCGAATATCATCCCACCCAAACACGACGATAGCAACTGCCGCCAGATAAAGCCCTATTACAGGCAGTGCGAGGGAGCGAAAAAGAATTGCAGATGTGGGGCAGCGAGTCTGCTCGGTCAACACCAAATCTGCGTGCGCCAGCCGATAGCCTGCCAGAGACGGGTGCACTCGATTAAGGCAAGGCACGCAGTAGTCTCGGCCATCCCACATTTTCAACAGCTGACTTGCGTCTGTTTTCATGTCGCAGCTCTCGCACATGTTCATGTCTACTCTCCGCTTCGTACTTTCCCGGCGCGGTGTCGGCGAAAGGCATTCATCAATGCATTGACGAGTGGTCACTTGTCTGTTCCCGGTGTGGCGGGCTGGGTGACAATTCGGCGTAGCCGATCGCAACAGATGGCAACCGTCTGTTTTGAAACATTGTCGCATATCTAAGATCGAAGAGATTGTGACACGCTGAGGGCAGCTCTGCCCTCCGCGAGATAAGTATCTTCCTAGCGCGGGCTTGAGCGGTTCAAGTCCAGATTGTCCTTTAAAAACAAAACACTTCCTGACGAAACTGAGCATCGGCCGGACAATGCGAAGAGAGCGCGCCATAATTGTTCCCGTACGAAAACCGTACTCACTTTTCTCGCGACACCCGCTGCAGCGTGAGTGACTTCTGAATCCATCCACAACCAGCGCCGAACGAACTTCCTATTGCGAGATTTGCATCACCAACCGACATCATTTCGACCGAGCTCAGCGCCAGTTTGACGAATCCTCGTTGGGTAACCCAAGCAACTAAATGTCAATCCCTCTCTGCGATGGAACGCTGAAGTGCCTATCCTATTCTATTCCATTACACCGCCATTCAAAAACCATCTTCAATGCTTGCGACCTCACTCAGCCTGTTTAGAGGGCCGTACGGGCATTGCCGTATAGAGCGAAATCCGGTCACTCTTGGCCATCAATTGTGTTGAAATCGGCATCCTGATGCTGCGTTACGCGAGAAACGACAGAAATACTAGCCTACGAACTTCACTCGGTTGAGAGCGACTTTGTTACGCGTGTCTTCGTCTTCGTGCCACACCCTACATACACGACATGCCGATATTCCGATCCTGAGATCCTAAACCTGGTCCTTTGCCTTCCGCCCCCAATAAATCGCAGTGCATTTCAAGAATACGAGAGACGCAACAAATACTGTTATACACACCACAATAAATAGCGAAAGGTAAACGTCCTGCTCGACCTTTGACCAAAAACTCGGACCGGAAAGCAAGATGACAAATAATGTAATCGATACGTACGTCGATCCTTCGCTTCCAAATACAATTCGTTGAAATACAATTCGTTGTATGACCGCAACGCTCAGAAACACCCACTCGGATGCCGCCAGAAGCAAATACAAACACCACAACTGAGTTAAGGACTTGCTCGAGTGAGTTAAGACAGCCGCTGCAATGAAGAGCGGTACTTTCGCGACAGTCCACGCGGCCATCTGGCCAATAATTCGATTTAGACGAATCTTAAGGGAATGTGTGGGACCTTCGCTCATTTCAACCACAATGTTCTTCTCCGGCGGGGCATTCACCGAGACGAGGATTTGGCCGAACAGCATGCCTGAAAAAAGCATTTGTTGAACGCAGAGATTGAAGCCCACGTCCAACCCCATGTGATTACAAAATGAAACGACTGCAACGCTACATGCACTAGTCACGATCGTCGCGATCATCGCGGATAATGAGGATTGCATAACGATTATTATCCAACCTGCACGACACCAAAGGATGTAAAGGACAGGCGCTTACACTTTCTGCGACAGAACGCTGAAGTGTCTGTCCTATTCTATTCTATTACATGGTAGAGAGAACAACGTAGAACCTCCCAATTGCATCCTCGGTGATTCCTGTCTTGTTCACATTGGGGCATTTTGCTTAACCGAGGCATTCGCAGACCAGAACGACGCCATTGCGACCCCAATTGCAAATACGCAAAGCAAGCTCCACGCGGCAACCACCACGCCGAAATTCTTGAGTCCAGGACGCACCAAAACGAAAATCGCTAACAGCATACCGCCGATTGTACCCCAAATTGCGCCGAACTGAACGGCGAAATAGAACTCGGTACGCGAAATCTGCCCACCAGCCGATACTAGACTCATGCAAACGGACGCGAGAATTGCCGAAATAACCGTTGTCTCAATCGCGGCAAACACCTTTGTAATAATGGGTCGAATGTAGCACCAGCGAACTGGACCGATACCTCGTGTGCTTCATCTAGGGTTTCTTGCGGACGTGAACGGTTTGGTGGACCGTGCTGGAATGGCCGCTGGCGTCTGACAGCGTAATGTCCATCGTACGGGTTAGGGTCTTCAGACCTTTGCCTTTTGTCGCGAAGGTGATGCCACGCAATACCGACTGAATCTCGTCGGTGGTGACCGTTTGATTCAATTGAACCTGCAATGTCAATCGCCCGCTCGCGAACTGCGGCCCGGAACTCGAACCGAGATTGGTGGTTGATGGGATGTGGAACAAATCCAGGATTTTCTTGGTGCCGACGGCGTTGACGGCGATTGTCAAAGTACCACCCGCCAGACTGACGCCGCCACCCACAGTGATTTGAGGCAGAAGTGTTGCCGCTGGCTGCTTTTTGATCCACGTCGCATCCGAACCGTTGAGAATCAGTTGCGGGCCCTCGTTGACATCGGTGACGGCAATCGTGAGATTCTGCGCGCTGATTCCGCCGTGCCCATCGTTCGCGGTCACCTGCACTTCGTAGTGATTATTGGCGTCGCTGTCCGCAGGCAATTCAAAATTGGGAACCGACAGGAAACTGAGGACTCCGTTGGGTGTGATGGAAAACAGCGTCTGGTCGGCGCCGCCGGTAATCGAGTAAGTGACTGTCTGGGCGGGAATGTCAGCATCGGTGGCGATGACCGTGATGACGGATGTGGTGTTCTCCGGAATACTCGGTGTCGCATTCGATGTGAAGACCGGCGCGTGATCATCATCCAGGATCTGAGTTGTCGCCTGCTCACCACCGGTCGTCACCCCATTTGTGACACTGTTGATGCTGACAATGACCGATTCGGTGGATTCGAGCTCACCGTCCTGGACCGCGGTCAATAGGACCGAACCCGATGTGGTCCCCGCGGGGATAACGATTTGCGTCCCGCTGCGTATGTAGTCGGAAGAGAAGGTCGCAGTGCCGCTGAATCCCAGTACCACAGTGACATCCACATCCGTGACAGCGGACAACGTCGCCGTGACTGTCGCCGCTCCAGATGCCTCGGCAATCGTGCCGTGATCGACGCTCAAAGAGGCTGTGGGTTCGATCCGCGTCCATGTCTTATTCGTGCTCACCGTCAGCAGATTTCCCAGCGAATCCTGTACTCCAGAATTGAGGGCTGACAGTGAAAGTGCATAGCTGCCTGCGAGCCCCGTGATTCCAGTCAGATTGCCTAGCGTATATGTGATATTGTCCGACGTCGTCAAGGTCTGAGCCCCGGTCAACAGATTCGGGCTTCCGTCCCTGGACAGCGAAAGATCACTTAAGTCGAATCCGTTGACCGCTTTACTGAAGACGATCGTCAAACTGCTGACCGACGTGGATCGCGGATCGGGTGACACGGCGCTGATTGTGGCGACGGGCGACGTCGTGTCAGTCTGCCAACTCACTGCAGCACCTGTCGTCAACGAGTTGCTGGCCCCGTCAATAATGCCTGAGCCGGTGGCATTCAAACCCAAGAGATAAGAACCATCCGCGGTCGTCAAAGCGGAAAGGCCCTGCAGTGTGAAGGTGATATTGTCGGATGTCGTGAGAGTCAATCCGGCCGTTAGTAAGTTTGCGCCGCCGTTCCTGGCCAGGGAAAGGTCTCCCAGGTCAAAGCCACTGACGGCTTTGCTAAACACGATCTGTATCGAGTCGACAGATGTGGTTCGTGGATTGGGCGAGATGGCTCCGATACTGACTGTCGGTGGGGTCTCATCCACATCGGTCACGGTGATCGCCAGATTCTGCAGCGTGATCCCGGCATGTCCGTCGTTAGCGACGACTTGGACATTGTAGACATTGTCAAACCCCGCGTCGGCGGGTGACTCAAAGTCAGGTGCTGTCCGGAAAGTCAAGACGCCATTCGGAGTGATCGCGAATAGCGATTGATCCGGTCCACCCGAAATGGAATACGTGACGGTCTGCGGCGGCAGATCGGCATCCGTCGCGTTGACCGTCAATACGGCCGTGGAGTTTTCTGGAACATTCAAGGACGAAGATGTTGTGAAAACCGGAGCGTGATCATCATCGAGAATCTGTGTGCTGACCTGTTGAGATCCATTCGAACTCGCATTGGTCAGGCTATTGATGTCGATCGTGATCGATTCCGTCGGTTCCAGTTCTCCATCAGAGACCGCGGTCACCGACATCGTTCCGGTCGTACTGCCGGCGGGGATCAGAATCTGTGTGGAACTGTGCGAATAGTCGGCCGGAAAGAGTGCCGTGCCGGCGAACTTCAGGTTGATCACGACATCTACATCGGTCGCGGAGGACAGCGTCGCCGTGACGGTTGCGGTGCCGGCCGCTTCGGGAATTGAATTCTTGTTGATGCTCAACGTCACGACGGGATTGGCTCGACTCCATGCACCCGTTGCATCGGCAGTCAGCAGATTTCCGACCCCGTCCTGGATTCCGGAACCGGGGGCGTTCAACTTCAGCACATAGCTGCCCACGGTCGAAGTCAATCCGGTCAGGTTCCCCAGCGTAAACGTCACATTGTCTGTCGTTGTGAGCGTCTGCGCGCCGGTCAGCAAGTTCGTTCCACCATCCCGGGTCAATGTGAGATCAGTCAAACCGAAACCAGTGACCGCTTCACTGAAGACGATCGTCAGACTGCTGACTGATGTCGTACGCGGGGCAGGCGAAACGGCCGTGATCGTTGCGGTCGGCGCAATCCGGTCGCTATTCACGGTGGCGCTGGCTGCGGAATTTCCGTTTGTCGCAGCGTCCTGGGCCGCGTTTGCCGCCACTGCGACAGAAACCGGACCGCTCGACGTCGGAGTGACCTGGAGCGTGTAGGTATCGCCATCGATCGCCGTGAATGTTCCGGCCGAACCATTCGTCAACGAAACATCCCCCGCTGAGAATCCCGACACGGGTTCTGTGAACTGGAAGGTGAACGTGATCGGGCTGGCATTGGTCGCCGTGTTATTGGGTGTGATCGTCAAACCAGGCGCGGTGCGATCAGATGTGATCGATGCACTGGCCGGCAGATTGCCGTTGCCCGCCAGGTCGGTCGCCGCGTTCGCACTGACGTTGACCCCGACCACGCCATTGGCCGTCGGCGTGACCGACAACGTGTAGGTATCGGCATCCACTGCGGTGAACGTACCGGCGATGCCGTTCGACAACAAGATATCGCTGGCCGTGAATCCGGTTGCCGGTTCTGTGAACTGGAATGTGAAACTGATCGAACCGGCATTCGTCAAAGTGGCATTGGGTGTAATGGTTAACCCGGGGCTCGACTGATCGAAAGTGACTGCCGCGCTGGCGGCTGTGTTCCCGTTCTGTGCGGTGTTTTGGGCGACATTCGCCGCGACATTCACTGAAACCACACCACTCGCGACCGGAACCACCAGCAGAGTGTAAGTGTCGGCGTCAACGACCTTAAAGGTCCCTGCAGTTCCGTTAGACAACGTAATATCACTCGCCGAAAATCCCGACACGGCTTCCGTGAATTGGAATGTGAACTGAATCGGACTGACATTCGTCGCGGTCGCATTCGGCGTGATGCTCAGGACAGGCGATGCATTCTGCGAGTTCACTGCGGCACTCACAGCATTGTTGCCATTGGCCGCCGCGTCTTGAGCCGCATTCGCAGCGACGCTGACTCCGACCGAGCCGTTCGCGGTCGGAATGACCTGCAATGTGTAAGTCTCACTGTCAACCGCCGTGAAGGGCCCCGTGACGCCGTTCGTCAGGACGATGTCACTGGCATCGAAGCCGGTCACGGGCTCGGTGAATTGGAAGGTGAACAGGATCGGACTGACGATCGTCGTGCCCCCGTTGGGACTGATGCTGAGCCCCGGCGGCGTCCGGTCGGATGTGACAGAGGCACTGGCAGCCGCGTTTCCATTCGACGCCGCGTCGATTGCAGCATTTGCGGGGACGTTGACTGAAACGACGCCGTTCGTCGTGGGCGTCACCAATAGGGTGTAGGTGTCAGAATCGACTACAGTGAGTGTACCGGCCGTCCCATTTGTCAACGTCACGTCGCCAACCGCGAAACCCGTGACGGCTTCTGTGAACTGGAACGTGAAGGTGATCGTACTGGCATTCGTCAAGCCGGAGTCTGGCGTAATGTTCAAGGCGGGCGGAATCCGGTCTGAAGTCACCGACGCAGTCGCTGCGCTGTTTCCGTTCGTCGCCAGATCTTGTGCGCGGTTCGCTCCGACATTCACCGTGAGGGAGCCATCCGCGACAGGCGTCACCTGCAGTCGATAGGTATCGGCATCAATCGCGGTAAAGGCACCCGCAGTTCCGTTAGTAAGGGAGATGTCGCTCGCAGTGAAACTGGTCACGGGCTCGGTGAACTGGAACGTGAATGTGATCGGGCTGGCGTTGGTCGCCACCGCATCAGGCGTGATCGTCAATCCGGGCAAAGTCTGATCGAAAATGACCGACGCGCTGGCAGGACTATTTCCATTGGACTTCGAATCCTGTGCGGCGTTCGCATCGACGCTGACACTGACGGAGCCCTCGGAAACCGGCGTGACCAGCAGCGTATAAGTGTCGGCGTCCACCGCCGTGAAAGTTCCCGCAACTCCGTTGGTTAAGGTGATATCTCCTGCGGTGAATCCACTGACTGGGGTGTTAAATTGGACTGTGAACGTGATCGGGTTGGCGTTCGTCGAAGTGGCATTGGGCGTGATCCCCAGAGTCACGGCATTCGGATTGCTGATGACCGAGGCGCTGGTTGCGGCATTGTGATTGGTCGCTGCGTCTTGAACCGCGTTGGCCGCGACACTCACTGTGACCTGCCCCACAGTCGTGGGAGTTACCAGCAAAGTGTAGGTATCTGCGTCCACGGCAGTGAATGTTCCCGCCGTGCCGTTGGTGACGGTGATGTCTCCCGATGTAAAGCCCGTCACGGCTTCGCTGAATTGGAAGGTGAAGGAAATCGGGTTGGCATTGGTTGTCGTGGCATTCGGCGTGATCGTCAACACGGGCGCCGTACGGTCGCTCGTCACCGAAGCACTCGCCGCAATGTTCCCGTTTGTTGCGGCATCCTGAGCGGCATTCGCGGCCACAGCGACGCTGACAACGCCGTCTGAGGTCGGTATCACGAGCAGCGTGTAGGTATCCGCGTCTACCGCCGTAAATGTCCCTGCCGAACCATTTGTCAACACGATATCGCTGAGATCAAAGCCATTGACGGCTTCGCTGAACTGGAACGTAAACGTCGTGGCCGCGGCATTGGTGAAAATTCCGTTGGGGGTAATATTCAAACTGGGGGCAGTCCGGTCCGAGGTCACGGACGCACTCGCCGCCGTGTTCCCGTTCGCAGCCAGATCTTGAGCAGCATTGGCCGCGACATTCACTGTTACAAGACCGTTCGCCGCAGGGGTGACCTGGAGTGTGTAAGTGTCTCCATCAATGGCAATAAATGTTCCGGCAGTCCCATTCGTAATCGACACGTCACCCACCGCAAAGCCGGTCACCGCTTCTGTGAACTGAAATGTGAACGTGATCGGGCTGGCGTTTGTTGCAGTGGCATTCGGAGTAATACTTAAACCGGGGGCCGTACGGTCCGAATTGATCGACGCACTGGCGGCACTATTTCCATTCAACACCGCATCTTGGGCAGCATTAGCACCCACGCTGGCGATGATTGCTCCATCCGAGATTGGTGTCACCAATAAAGTATAAGTGTCGCCGTCAACAGCCGTGAAGGCACCCGCTGTCCCGTTGCTCAACGTGACGTCATTCGCATCGAAACCCGTGACTGTTTCCGAGAACTGGAATGTGAAAGTGATAGCGCCGGCGTTTGTCGAACCGCTATTGGGAGTGATACTCAATACGGGTGCCGTCCGGTCCGAAATCACGGACGCGGTCGCCGCGTTGTTCCCATTCGCCGCCGCGTCCTGGGCGACATTCGCACCGACACTGACTGACACCACGCCATCGGCCGACGGAGTGACCAGCAGCGTGTAGGTATCTGCATCGACAGCCGTGAAGATCCCGGCGGCCCCATTCGTCAAAGACACATCCGCCACGGCAAAGCCAGTGACAGGCTCGGTGAACTGGAAGGTAAACGCAATCGGGCTGGCATTTGTCGATGTACTGTTGGGGGTGATACTCAAGCCCGGCCGGATATGATCGGCAATCACCGAGGCACTGGCCCCCACGTTCCCGTTGGACAACGAATCCTGAGCGGCATTCGCCGCGACACTGGCAGTGACCGGACCGTCTGCAATCGGCGTCACGAGTAAGGTGTAGGTGTCGCCGTCAACCGCCGTGAATGTTCCGGCAGTTCCATTCGTCAGCGTCACGTCTCCCGCAGTGAAGCCGGTGACGGGTTTATTGAATTGGAACGTAAACAGAATCGTAGCGGCGTTTGTCGCAATCCCATTTGGCGTGATCCCGAGGGTCACGGCATTCGGATCGCTGGTGACCGAGGCAGTCGCAGCAGAATTCCCATTCGTCGCCACATCTTGAGCCGCATTCGCCCCGACGTTGACCGTGACCGTGCCTGCACTTGCTGGAGTGACCAATAACGTATAAGTATCGCCGTCGATGGCCGTGAACGTTCCGGCGCTCCCGTTCGTAATGGAAATATCATTCGCGTTGAAGCCGCTGACGACTTCGCTGAATTGGAACGTGAAGACAATCGGATTCGCACTCGTGACAATCCCATTGGGCGTAACCGCCAAGGTGGGAGCAGTTCGATCACTTGTCACCGCAACACTGGTTGCGACATTACCATTTGTCGCAGCGTCCTGTGCGGCATTCGCCCCGACACTCACAGCCACCTGTCCGTCCGCGGCAGGCGTTACAAACAGTGTATAAGTATCGCCATCCACGGCAGTAAATGTTCCTGCCGTGCCGTTGCTGATAGAGACGTCGCTCGCGGCGAATCCGGTGACGGGCTCGGTGAATTGAAAGGTGAAGACAATCGAACTGGAATTCGTCACGCTGCTGTTGGGTGTGATATTCAAACCAGGTAATGTGCGATCGACGGTCACCGACGCATTGGTGGCAATGTTTCCATTCGTCGCCGCATCCTGAGCGGCATTCGCCCCGACATTGACCGTGACGAGACCGTCTGCCGTAGGGGTCACTACCAGCGTGTACGTGTCCGCATCGACTGCTGTGAATAGTCCCGCGGAAGCATTAATTAATGCCGAATCGCTGGCGGTAAACCCAGTCACAGGTTCTGTGAACTGAAAGGTGAAAGTGATCGAATTTGAATTTGAAGTGGTGCCATTGGGCGTGATGTTCAAGCCTGGCAATGATCGATCCGACGTCACCGAGGCGCTGGCCGCGGTATTTCCGTTTGTCGCCGCATCTTGGGCGGCATTCGCCCCGACATTGACCGTGACTGCGCCATCCGCAGTCGGAGTCACCAGCAGAGTATAAGTATCACCATCTACAGCGGTGAAAGCCCCTGCCGTTCCATTCGCAATGACGATATCGCTGGTCGTAAATCCAGTGACCAGTTCCGTAAACTGGAACGTGAAGAGTATTGAAGCTGCGTTTGTCAATGTCCCGTTCGGCGTAATACTTAAAGCCGGACTTGTCCGGTCAATTAAGATGGCGGCTGCGGCTCCGGAATTCCCATTCGTCGCCGCATCCTGAGCAACGTTCGCGCCGATAGAGACGGAAATCGTACCGTCAGAAACAGGCGTCACATTTAGAGTATAGGTATCGCCAGCAACCACCGCGAAGGTCCCTTTCACGCCATTCGAAACGGAAATGTCGCTGGCATCAAACCCGCTGACGGGCTCAGTGAATTGGAATGTGAACGTGACGGAACTCGCATTAATTGAGGTGCCGTTCGGGATGATGGTCAGTGCCGGCGACAGATTGTCGAGTAAATACGATTCGTCCGTCGCCGGTTCCGAGGTTGGTAGTGCATTTCCGGCGAGGTCGGCAATTGTCGGTGTTGTCGCAAGATTCAATCCGACTGTTCCATTGAGGGTCGCAAGATTACCGCCGCTGACTGTGATGTCGTATTGCGTCCCGTTGCTGCCGCCGACAGCGGCGACAACAGTCACGCTGGCGGTCGTACCGCTCACACTGAAGTCCGCGCTGTCGACGTTCTTCACCGGTTCACTGAATGTCGCGCGGAAGATAAGCGTGTCGGCATTCGTGGAACTGGCAGCCGGAGTATTTCGGGTGAACGAAGCCAGCGTTGGCGGAACCAGATCGATTGGCGCGAATGATAGCAGACGTACCGCACCTTGATTGGTGCCAAATGAGTCTGTTCCGGGTGCTCCAACAGCCAGATCGACCACACCATCGCCGTTCACGTCTCCCAGCGACGCCAGGGAAGAACCAAATGAGTCGCCGTTGTTCAGTGCTGGACCGCCATTTGTGCTGCTGGCGATTTTTAGATCGCTCTTGACCGTGCCGTTGGAATTCAACAGCAGAACATGCACGGCACCACGGCCAGTTCCTCCTGTGCCATCCCCCGTGGCGCCGACCGCGAGATCCGTCACTCCGTCGCCGTCCAAATCAGCCAGCGACACGA
>JAQGHT010000654.1 GCA_028291565.1 Planctomycetaceae bacterium
CCACGTCAATGTTTGCCCGCGCCTTTTTCGAACTGCACGAGCGACTGAATTTGCGCCAGCTATTCCGTTTAACCGAACCGGAGATGATCCGCCACCTGCAGGAACAGGCGACTGGAACGCCGGCCGCGGAATTGTTAAATGGCGTGTTCGGTCCTAAACGATTGATCTATAAGCGCGTTGCAGAATATACGCTACACCAGGATCCAGAGATTTATGCCCGCCTCGCGCGAAAGCCCTATGGGCAAGTCGTGCGCTATGCGACCGAATTCGTCCGCCGCTTACAGGCCCGGAGCAACCAGTCCATCAGTGCCTGCGACTTGCTGATTGACGCGCCGCCCGTGCATCGCGAAGTTGAAATCAATATCCCCATTTATTACGCAAGACAAAACGTCTATCGCCAGCTGGACGAAGTCTCGCCAGTCGTGGCGGCTTTAGCGAGAACCCAGTTCGATGATATTGTGAAACGCGTGCGAATTTATGCGCATCCACTTGTTGCTGAAGAGCTTAAGAATATCAAAGAATTTGACACGTTGTTGTTGGAGGCAGTAGCCGCCGTAGATCAATAGCATGCAAGCAAACGGTCTGTCAAGAATTATCCTCCGTGAAAACAGTCGAACGTTGGCGCGATGTCGAATTAAGACTTACGGCGATTCAATGGGACGTATAAGACTTATGGGACGTATAGGCCAACATAAGTCCCATACGTCCTATATGTCCCATTCCGGACAAGCCCACTGGCGTGGAAATCACGTTACTCCTACGTCCAAACCCGCCTTGTTACAGATTTCCCTTGCCTTTCGTTCAAAAACGGGATACAAATAAAAGTCTGCTTGTGCGTTCCTGCCTGAAATGGGATATGAGATCATGTTACGACTTGATGCTGGACTGGCTCCGCAATATTGCGACGGAATGAAGCGCCGCAGTTTCGTGCAATTGGGCGTGGCGGGAATGGGAGCCGCCGGGTTGTCGCAATTGGCTCGTGCCAAGGATAATTCTGCCCAGGCCGGGGCACCGAAGAAGAATACGTCGGTCATCCTGATGTGGCTGGACGGTGGTCCAGGCCATATGGATATGTACGACATGAAGCCGTCGGCTCCAGCCGAATACCGGGGAATCTGGTCTCCCATTCCGACCAACGTGCCAGGATTCGAGATCACAGAACTGTTCCCCCGGCAGGCTCAGGTCGCGGATAAATTTTCGATGGTCAGATCGCTGCACCACGATACCGGCGACCACTTCGCGGGTGGTCATCGGATGTTGACTGCCAAGGACATGGGCGTCACGGGTGCGAATAATGCGGGTAAGTTCCCGGGAATCGGGGCGATCGTTGCGAAGGAACTGGGGTCGCGACAGCGCGGCATGCCAGCCTATATCAGCGTGCCGAATTGCCACAGCATCGGCCTGGTACCGGGTTATTTCGGTGGCAATTTTCTGGGCGTTCAATACGACCCGTTCATGACCCACAATGACCCGAATACCCCCAACTTCCAAATTCCGAATCTCAGCCTGGCGAGTGGTTTAAGTGTCAGCCGGCTCGAAGATCGCCGGCATCTAAATTCGCAGCTGGATCGAATTCCCCGAGCCGTGGATCGATCAGGTACGTTCGCGGCGTTGGATCGGTTTGATGAGGAAGCGTTTGATTTCGTTTCCGGACCGGCGGCGCGCAAGGCTTTCGACATCAATCAGGAAGATCCCAAGCTCCGCGATCAGTACGGACGACATTCCTGGGGCCAGAGCACTCTATTGGCTCGGCGGCTGGTCGAAGCGGGCTCAACGTTCGTGACCGTGCAACTCAGTGGCTGGGATCATCACTGGGACTTGAAAGCGGGAATGGAAAACTATCTGCCGCTGGTTGACAATGCAGTGGCCAGTTTGTTCAGCGACCTCGATCAGCGCGGACTCTTGGAAACGACTCTGGTCGTGCTGTGTGGCGAATTCAGCCGGACCCCACGCATGAATGACGGTGGCAACGGAGGGGCGCCCATGAGTAAGGGGACTCCAGGCCGGGATCACTGGGGCAATTCGATGTTCTGCCTGATGGGTGGTGGCGGTGTCAAGGGTGGTCGGATCATCGGTTCGACCGACAGATTGGGCACGGCTCCCGCTTCACGTCCGGTTACTCCATCAAATATCCATGCGACGATTTATAAAGTTCTCGGGATCGATCCGACTTTGCACATCCTCGATCACGCGGGACGACCAACTCCGACGCTCGACGATCCAACGCCGATCGCGGAATTGTTTGCTTGAGGAATAAGGAGATTGCGATTTTCTCCCGTTAGGTTTGGTGCCTGAGTCAAACACGATTTCTGATACAGCGAATCTGTCCTGACTTCATGGATGCAATCATTCGCCCCTGCAATTCTCGCTACGTATGTGGCTGCCTGGTGGCTGGCGATTTGGATTGTCTTCCGTGAGAGATTTGGCATTTTCGTCTGGATTCCGGTTGCCTATGCGGCATTTGGTTTCCCAATGTTCGTCGCAGACTTGACCACGACTGGTGATTGGCGCGATATTGGGGGAGCACTTATTGCAGTCTGGATGACCTTACCCTTGGCTGTCGATACGATTTGGAGTATCAAGTAGTTGTTCCAATGGGGTAAATTATTCGTGAAATAATGTGAGAGATGACTTCACAATGCAGCGAACCCGCCCACGAAATCCTAGATGATGGGCGGTAAAGCGAAAACGGAATGGAGTCCCATTCTATGGCCGCGCGGAGTAAACCGTGCCTCCTGGTCAGGTTGACATTGATGTTTCGGTATCCACGCTTCAGTCGAACACTGAGGGTATCGAGACTCCGTCAGCAGAAATTCTCGACGTCCCTGAGCTCAACGAAAGCCCGACAGCAAGCGCTGACGGCTTTCTGAATCTCACTGAGAATCGATTCGCTTATCAAACGCTCATTGGCCTGGGATCAGCCGAGCTGGGGATTTCATCGCCGCACGTCTTTCTTTATGGGCCTGCGGGGACGGGAAAGAGTCATTTGCTGCGGGCTGCGACTCAGGAACTCGCTGCGGCGAATCCCACCTGGCGAACTCTGATTTTAACCGCCGCGGATTTTGCCGCGCGATTTACCGAAGCGGCCGAGACAAAAGCGTTTCGAGGTTTTCGCAAGCAATTTCAGCATCTGGAACTGCTCATCATGGAGGATCTGCAGGCCATTTCGGGTCGTCCTGAACCTCAACGCCAGCTGGTCACGGCATGGGACGACGCATTGGCCCACCAATGCCGCCTTGTGGTCAGTTGCCGTTCAGGAGCAAGCGAAGCCGGGGGACTGATTCCTGAGATCGTGAATCGGTGTCACGGTGCAGTTCAAGCTCCGCTACGGCTGCCTGCCCTAACGAGCCGTCGGCAATTATTGGAGCACTGGACCAAACCGCTGAATCTGGCACCCGAAGTGATTCCCTTTATCGCGGAGCAATTCGTCGTTTCAGCACGAGAATTACAGGGCCTGGCAATACAACTGAAATCACTGGCACAGACCAGGAAGGGTGTGCTGGACTTGGACTTCGTTCGGCAGCATTTACTCGGACTGCATCCCCGTACGGCCCCCAGTTTCAGTGAAATCGCCAAATGCGTGGCGCGGCAATTTCAGATCACGTTGGCGGATCTCCGGTCTAAATCGCGGCAACCTGGACTGGTGCTGCCGCGTCAATGCGCGATGTACCTGATGCGGCAACTGACTGATGCATCACTGAAAACCATTGGCGAATTCTTTGGCGGGCGGGATCATACAACAGTTCTACACGCCTGCCAGAAACTGCAGTCAGTGCTCCCCGAGCAAGCGGACTTGCGTCAGGATCTGGCCAAGATCCAGAACCAGCTGCAAATTTCGCACGTGGCGTAGCATAAGCCTCTGGCTTGTGCCACTTAAAGTCACCTCAAAGTGCAGTGCCCCTTCGCGTTCCGGCCTCCAGCACGCTGTAAGTTGTTTGTTAGTCATGCTGCCAAGGCCAGATGATTCGGGAGTACAAGGGCGAGGGATGATTTGATACCGGACTGCCTGTTTGTGTAGCGAGTCAAATGCTCTCGTTGGAGTTTTACTGAAAAGTCTCAACGAAAAAAGCCGCCGTGAATCCTGAAGACTCACGGCGGCAAGTTCTTAGTAGCCGCGGGTGCGGCCAGATCGATGGAAACTCAGCGAACCATTACGGTGCCGATCCCATAACCTCGGCTTCTTCTTCTTCGAGGATGATGATTCTAGGAGTCACCATCATCATCAAACTGTCCGTCTCACGACCCACACCACTGTTCTTGAACAAGCGGCTGATGTAAGGCAGTTTGTTCAGAATTGGCACACCCTGCATGTTGCGGCCTTCCTTCAATCGCTTGATGCCACCCAGCAGCACAGTACCACCATCCGGACCACTGACCGCCGTCTGGATCGAGATGATTTCCTGTACCGGTTGCTGCACGACCTGCGTCGCCGGTTGCTGCAGACCAATCGTCGTAACACCACCGGACGTACCACCGGATGTCGTACCACCGGATGTCGTACCACCAGTCGACGTACCACCGGTTGTGGTACCGCCGCCTGACACACCACCCGAAGATGTACCACCGGAAGCGGTCGAACCACTGCCACCACCGATACCACCGATGTTTGTACCACCACCACCGAAGCCTGTCCCCTGGCCACCACCGCTACCGCTGGCACCCGCGGCACCCGCGGAACCCGAGAAGCTGAACGTAAACACGTCTGTGATGGACCGGAAGTCAGGAACCAGTGACAGCCGCACATATCGGCGGTCGGCTGAAATCACCGCGTTCACCCGTAAGTGCACGCCTTCCGAGAAGAACTGAATGTTCGGAGTGAACGCCACAGAGAAGGCACCGACAACCGGTGTCTGACCGATGACGAACGGACGATTGAGCGTATCTTCTACAGTCGCTTGCTGGCCGTTGAACAACGTGACCTTGGGAGCAAACAAGATGTTTGTCCGCGAATCACCCTGGGCTGCCTGGATGAAGAAGAACGTTTCAATATCACTCAGAATCGCGAATCCCATACTCAGTCCGGCATCCGGTTTGTAACCACCGAAGTCCGGGACACCGATATCGAACGATCCTTGACGGAAGGGAATCTGCAAATCGTTGGAGAACGTATTCGGAGCTTCCAAACCGACGATTGTTCCGAGTTTCGGATAATCACCACGTCGAACCAGGTCACGAGCCGGGCCTGGACTGAACGGAGCACTACCGGTCCCTGCAACGCCGGACGTTGTCGTTCCGCTGGTTGTTGATCCGGACGTTGTTTGTCCTGACGTCGTC
>JAQGHT010000663.1 GCA_028291565.1 Planctomycetaceae bacterium
GAATAAATCGGTAGGACAGGTTTTCAACCTGTCCGTCTCCGGAGCACTGACAGGTTGAAAACCTGTCCTACGTCAAAATCTCACACCCTCGAAGAGACATCGCCTACAGAAAGATCAGGCTGTTTGGCAGCTTCCAATTTAAACGGTGGTTCGCATTTTTGCTTACGGCATGCCACAATCGCGAGAAACTGGAAGATTCAATCGCTCGAAAGAGCCAAACTCCAGCCCAGGATCGCCACATCAACACCTGTCTATGCGACGTCCAGTTATATCCCCCACGTTACGACAGCGATTCATTCGGCAAACCGGAGCCCGTTTCGCCTGGGGCAAACCAAACGGGAAGCAAGACAACTCAAGATTCTTTCGGAAGCAAATTTCTTCTGCCGATTCGTCCTTCATCACACTCGGATCATGCCCGTCGAAACTATTATGACTCTATTGTAATTGTACGATTCCAATCCTGAGCATTGACTTCCAGCTCAGTACGCCCTAAGTGAAGATGGTATCTGCACTCATACCTCTGCGCATCTGCATTCCTACCCTGCATATCTGCATTCCTACCCTGCAAATTCTCCATGCGTACTTCTGCATCCCCGCAGCCGTACTTGCGTGGTGACACGCCTACATCAAACCTCGACATAGCCAACGGCAACGTGCTGCGCGGAATTCATTTGGAATTCTCGTGGTGAAGCGCTGGCTGTGTCAACTTTCTCCATGCCCTTTCCGCATGGATCATTTTTTTCGTGCAAGGATTTCTATGTTCGGTTCGTGCAATGTCGGAGACCGGGTCATGCCACAGACTCGAAAAAGAGGGTTTACTTTAATCGAATTGCTGGTGGTCATCGCCATCATCGCCGTTCTGATCGCGTTGCTGTTACCAGCCGTGCAGCAGGCGCGCGAAGCCGCCCGGCGCACGCAGTGCAAAAACAATCTGAAGCAGATCGGATTGGCGGTTCACGACTACCACGACACTTATATTCGATTTCCGGGAATTGGATTGCAATCGGGGTGGGGTCACAACTGGGTTGTTTCGATTCTCCCCTATGCCGACCAGACTCCGTTGTACAACATGTGGGTCTTCAACGGACAGGATGTCGGCTGGCATGATGGCGCTGGCGGAGCCAATGCCGCGAATTATGAGAACAAGCAGATCGCCTGGATGATTTGCCCTTCCAGCCCCCTGCCGACGCTGATGACTCGGTTCCCCAATCCGACATTGCCGGCTCCCTGCTACATGGCAGTGACCGGAGCCGCGCCGTTCGCGAATTTCCAGACCGCTTCTGGTTCCAACTGGTGGCCGAGTTCGGGGAACGGAATCTACTCCAACGCCGGCCTGATCGTCCAGGAAAGCTGCAAGCAAATGCGGGACTGTGTCGACGGCCTGTCTAATACACTGCTGGTTGGCGAACAAAGCAATTTTACTTTTGACCCCACGGGGATCAACAAGGCTGACGCTCGTGCCGGAGCGACCTGGGGCTGGGCCATGGGTTCGAACTCGGGTTGGGCCGCGGGCCCGGGCGGCGGCGGTGCCACAACCATTCGTTATGCTCCGAATGCTAAGGTGCTGGGATCAGATGGGTGTATTTCCACTTCGGAAAACCAGCGGATCAACACACCTCTAAACTCCGCCCACACGGGTGGCGTGCAAGTTCTCATGGGCGACGGGGCGGTCAAGTTCGTCTCCGAAAACCTCAATATGGCCACTTTGACCTATCTGGCCGTGCGTGACGACAACCAAGTTCTTGGCGACTACTAACTGACGGTCGCGGGAATGACGTGCGTGACTGACACTGCAAGTGTTGGTGCGGATTCTGGTAGTAGCCATTACGTGGCGACGCCTTTGGGGGTCATTATGATGACCCCCAAAACCATTTGTGGACTGTTCTTAAGACTTCTCTATTAAAGACGCTTATTATGATGTTTCGAATTCTCGCACCCGTCGTACTCGTGGCTTGTCTGATGGGATGCGGTGGCGGTACCGGAGACGGATTCAGCGGGACGCGCGGCCCGGTCACGGGGAAAATCACATGCGGCGGCCAACCCGTCCCCGAAGGCTGCAAGGTCGTGTTTCAGTCCAAGGAAGGCGCCAACTATATGTCCGTTGGCAGTACCAATGCCAAGGGCGAGTATACACTGCTCTACAATGCTCAATCACAGATTCCCGGCGTGGCCTACATCGTGACCGTGACTCCTCCGGTCAAGCAAGAGACCAAAGGGGCCATGAGTCCCGATCAGATGGCCAACGCGGGACAGGCTGCGGCGACAACGACGGCTGCTCCCCTCCCCTTTCCCGAACGCTATACCTCGGCTGTGGGAAGTAAATTGGAGTTCACAGTCAAAGCGGGAAAAACACCGCTGATTTCGATATGCCGGCCGCCTGATACGATACCAGGAAGATGCCTTTCAACTCATTCCTGATGGCGCCCATTCAGATCGCCCGTCCAGTCCATACTCGACGGGTGTCTGAATGAAAAAACGATCGCTGGTCGCGACAGGTTCTGTGATACCTGGCTGGCTTCGAAATGTCTCGTCAGCTCTGCTGGTGGCCATGATGCCGCTCGCGCAGGCCGGATGTGGGCGACAAACTGCTCCATCCGGCCTGACAGAGCCAAAAAAAGTCACCGAACTCGCCGCCCCCCCACCGTTGGTCACGCTTCCGATCAGCCCCGCGCATGCCCCAGCGGAACGAGAGCCCCGTGCCGACGATTGGTTTGCGGAGATCTCGAGACAGGCTGGAGTTGACTTCACATATCAAAATGGCCGAGACGGGCTGAAATTCACCCTGTTGGAGTCTATTGGGGGTGGCGCGGCGCTCTTCGATTTCAACAATGACAATCTTCCCGACCTTTTCATCACAGGTGGTGGTTCGATCCAAGGCAGTCCGGTCGTGGTCGGGGGCCTGCCAAATGCCTTATACCGCAATTCCGGGGAATCGACGTTCACCGACATCAGTAGGCTCGCTGGAGTTTCCGGCTCACTCAACTACACGGTCGGCTGCAGCGTTTGTGACTACAATTGCGACGGACAGCCAGATCTGTTTGTAACGGGATATCCTCAGTGCCAACTCTACTGCAATCAGGGAGACGGCACCTTTCTGAAAGTCACAGAATCCGCCGGCCTCAATTTCAGCGGCCTGCGAGTGGCCAGCACCTGGGGAGATTTCGATGGCGACGGTCTGCCTGAACTATTCGTCACGGGATATGTCCGGTTCGATTTGCGAGAGAACCGAAACTGCGGCGAAGACCTGCGTGGAATTCGGGACATTTGCGGAATCTGGCAGTATCCCCCCGCGCCGGACCAACTGTATGGCAATCGTGGCGACGGGACGTTTGGCGAGCTGACGAAGACCGCCGGACTTCGTGCAGACGGCAAAGGGCTGGGCGTTGTCGCCGCCGATTTCAACGACGACGGGTCGCTCGATCTGTATGTCGGCAACGACTTCACGCCCAATTTCCTCTATCTGGGGGATGGCCATGGTCAGTTTCAGGAACAAGGCCTGATTTCCGGTGCCGCGCTCGATGCCAATGGAGCCCCCCAGGGAAGCATGGGGGTCGACTTTAGTGACTATGATGGAGACGGGCGTGGCGATTTCTTCGTCACCAATTATCAGCTGGAAGACAATACGCTCTACCACAATCTGGGTGCGGGGTCATTCGCGGTCGCGATGGCGCAGACGAGACTGCAGGATGTCTGCCGCCCCTACGTCGGCTTCGGGACGGGCTGGGTCGATTGGAACAGTGACGGTTGGCTCGACCTGTTCGTCCTGAACGGTCACGTCATGTATCACACAGGACAAAGTCCCTATGAACAGCCTCAGTTTCTATTTCGAAATCGTGATGGCCTGCGGTTTGAAAATCTCTCGGAACAGGGTGGCCCCTATTTCAGCATCCCGCACGTGGCGCGTGGCGGCGCTGTTGGCGATTTAAACAATGACGGTGCCCCAGATTTGGTCATCGTCCACCAGAATCACCCCGTCAGTGTGTTGCAGAATCAATTGCTGCCAACTAATTGGGTCAGCGTTTGCCTGCGTGGGACCAGGTCCGATCCATTCGCTGTAGGAGCGGTCGTGACGGCCAGATTCGCGGGCCGGATTTTGACTCGGCACGTCCGTAGCGGAGCCGGATACCTGTCCCATTTCGACCGGCGGATTCTGCTTCCGGTCGACAACGACGGCGCAATGGAATGTTCAGTGCGCTGGCTCAACGGCCGGCGGGAAACCTTTCGGAATCTGCAACCAAGACAAACGAATCAATTGATTGAGGGCCGCGGAGAAATGCTTTCTACCGCCCACGGCGACAATTGAGACCTTCTCAATCCTCAGCACGCGATCGAGCGTCTGATTTATTCCGCGTCGAGTATCTTTACGATGTCTGCTCAATTCTTAATTGGCGTTCGCCGCCGACCAGCAATGTGGATGATCGGTGGCACGCTGGCGTCGTTGGCCGTTTCCGGCTATTTCTACATCACTCATAGTTCCTCGCCCGAATCGCGTTTGGCGCAGTCTCGAAAACTCTCGACCCACCCGACTCAAGCACTCGTTCTGGTTCGTTCCGCCATTCGCGCGACGCAGGGCAATTTTCCTGAAGCTCAAATCCTGGAGTGCCAATTGCTGCTCGCTCTGAATCGCGGCCGCGAAGCCAGCGGCCTCTTTTCGCAGATTCGCGATCCCGAGAACTGTGACCCCGAAGAATTGTGCCAACTGGCGGAACAGGCGCAGACCGCAGGAGAGTTGGCCCTGTCAAGCCACGCATTTCTGGCGGCAGGTGAGTTAGTCCATCGCAGTCCGAAACGCCTGAAATGTCTGATCTTCGTGCTTTACAGCCAATCCGACAACGAAACCTATGCGGATCGGATCCTGAAGTTGTGCCGTGATTATGCGAGACTCGAGTCCGCAGATCCGTTTCCGTGGCTGGTGAGTGCCAGCTTGTATCACGAACGGGGTATTCCGAACCTTGCGGCGGAGGCCTATCGCGGCGCCCTGAAATGCCAGCTTCCTCCAGAGGAATTATTTCGGGTCCGATTTCAATTGATTCAATTGTCCATGCTCCTGGGTGATTTGCTGCAGGCACGCGAAAACTGCACGGCCCTGTTGGCGGAATCCCAATCATCGGCGTCTCTGCGGAATGTAAACGCCTTGAATGCGGAACTGTTACTTCGAGAAGGGAAGTCTGCCGAAGCTCGGGAACAATTCGACAAGCTCCTGGAAGCCAATCCCGAATGGACCAAAGTCCTCGCCTTACGCGGTAAATGCCGGTTCGAACTCAATGACCTTCCCGGAGCAATTCGCGATCTGTCGCAAGCGGCACAGCAGAATGATTTTGATCAGCAATCGCACTATCTGCTGGGTCAAGCCTATTTAAAGCAAAAAGACGCGCCGCGGGCAAACCAACATCTGAATCGCAGCCGCGAGTTGAACGAACTGATAGCCCAGATCTTTACTCTCGAAAACCAACTCCGGAACGATTTGCACAACCGTGAGTTGAAGCTTCGACTCGCGGAATTGAATGACCGGCGCGGCGATAAGGAAAAAGCCGCCGCCTGGCGACGCGGAGCCGAAAAACTGGCGCCACCTGCGGTTCAATAAGACAGCAAGAGTCGGACACCTTTCGCCGATCGCCCGCGGATACGACTCAATTCGCGAACGAGAGCTGCCTCATCGGTCGGCTTATCACGTGGAGCGCTGCCAGCTACGTAGCCGGTCCTCACCAACGCTCCGTTAGACCAAGCCATCGCCCCAACGGCAATGGTGATTTCACAAGGGATCGGCGAAAAGTGTCCAAAGTCGACCTGCACCGAGTTACACCGCTCCCACGGGTTCCGGCATCAGCTTGGCGGCGCACGTTCTGACGCAATGGATGTCAGTCGCCAGTGTTTCGTCGAGTTCGTCTTCCGGCGGAAGTTCCAGATAGACTTCCTCATCGAGGATCTTCACGGGAAAGACGCGGAGGGAATAATCTTCTCCGGACAGGCAAGAACCGTTCTCCAGAGAGTACGTCTTCTTATGTAGTGGACAGGCGACTTTCGGCGTGCCCTGGTCGTCTCCGAGAATGCCGCGTGACAACACGAATGCCTGCTTGTGCGGGCACATATTTTGAGTCGCATACCATTCACTGCGCGAACCGAATCGAAAGACGGCGATCTGAGTTTGGCCATACTTGATCGTCGCCCCACCGTCCTTCGGAAAGTCGCGAACATTGCCGACCTTGACCCACTTTTCTGTTTTCTGGATTTCCATCGGCTTCGCCGGAATCGTGAGATCAACCAGTTGTTGACCGTTTGGAAGCGTGATTTGTTCCAGTTTGACGCCGTCTTTGATCCAATCGGCGGGACGACGCTGACCACGTTCTTGAACGAATTCGATACTGGATTCCGTCTCGTCCGTGTTCATGAACTGTTTGAACCACTTACGCCGCTCAGGGTCGTTGACGACTTCTGTCCATTCGCATTTGTAGGTATCGACCAGGAACTGCATCTGGGATTCCAATTCTGACACGATCCCCAACCGGTCATGGATGATCACATCCCGTAAGTAATTGATTCCGCCTTCCATATTCGACAACCAGACACTGGTCCGTGTGAGTCGATCTGCAGTCTGGACATAATACATCAGGAAGCGGTCGATGTACTTGAGGGCCGTCTCTTCATCCAGATCGGCCGCCAGCAAGTCCGCATGACGCGGCTTGGAACCCCCATTGCCGCAGACATACAGGTTGTAACCATTCTCGGTGGCGATCAATCCAAAATCCTTGGACTGAGCCTCAGCACATTCGCGAATACAGCCCGAAACGGCTGACTTGAGCTTGTGCGGTGCCCGCAGTCCTTTGTAGCGGTTCTCGACGCGAATCGCGAAACCGACAGAATCCTGAACTCCGTAGCGGCACCAGGACGAGCCGACACAACTCTTGACCGTTCGCAAGGCCTTGCCATACGCGTGGCCGCTCTCGAACCCCGCTTCGACAAGTTCTTCCCAGATATCGGGCAAATCCTGGACCTGGGCTCCGAACAGATCGACCCGCTGCCCGCCGGTGATCTTACTATATAAATCGTATTTCTTGGCCACGTTCCCGAGAGCAATCAGTTTATCGGGCGTGATCTCACCACCGGCAACGCGCGGTACGACCGAGTACGAACCATCACGTTGAATATTGGCGAGAAACCGATCATT
>JAQGHT010000672.1 GCA_028291565.1 Planctomycetaceae bacterium
TCAAATCCAGACTCGAGGACAAGATGTTCAAAGCCCTGGTCCAGCTTGCCTGTCAGTGTCGTGGCTGGTTCCTGATCTTGAACGTTGAAGACTCGTCGAAGAGATCGGGGGCGCAACCTGTCTTCGCCGCCAGGTCCCCATATGAGATCTCGAATCACCATCCACAGGGTGACGCTGACGACGATACAGGCGAAGAACACCAGGAGTGAAACGAGTTCGAGTGACACGGGTGTACTCCGGAGTTGAAGGAAACGTCGTGAAGGATCTTCGCAATGCGAATCGTTCGCAGTCAATTCGCAAGAATTCGGGACATCAGTCCCAAACCGTCTGATCTTGACTTATCCGCCTAAGAAGCTGACAAACAACTTGGCGAGCGGTGGGTGTAAGCCCACTGGTTCCTCGGTTTTTTGTCTGGTTCTAAGATTGACTCAATGATAAAAGTAATAACAAACAATTAAGCGAATCATGTCCGCTTTTCATTGCCGTGAGAAAACTGGTTCTGAAGCGGTATTCGCATTTGAACGGTCCACTTCAAGGATGTGCTCGGCACCGATCCGTCGTCGAGCTATTCCTCGCACGGTTAAAAATGAGAAGTTTGATCGCGGGGATAAATATTGAAAAAGACTCATTCGTCGTCGCAAACAGTATAAATATCAATCCAGCATCCGGCGGCGGAACAAGTCGTCAGGAACTTCAATTCCTGCAGCCTTGAATCGTTTCAAGCACACCGGTTTGTAACCGGTCACAAAATAATCTCCCACGGCCATTCCGTCTTTGACACCCGTTTGTTCGTATCCGAAGATGTCTTCAAGAACATACGATCCGTCTCGAATCCCCACAATTTCCGAGATTCGCATCACCCGTCGGGCCCCTCCCTTGAGTCGCGAAAGGTGGACGACTAGCCGAATTCCACTGCAGATATATTCGCGGATGACTGGAACGGGCATTTCGTAGCCGGTCATTGCGACCATCATTTCCAGGCGAGCCAGCGCGTCGCGGGGATCGTTGGCATGAATCGTGGTCAGTGATCCTTCGTGACCTGTATTCATCGCTTGCAGCATGTCGAGGGCCTCGGCGCCACGAACTTCGCCCACGATAATCCGGTCCGGCCGCATTCTCAGACTGTTTCGAACCAGCGACCGTTGTGTGACTTCGCCCGCGCCTTCCGTGTTCGGCGGACGAGTTTCCATACGGATCACATGTCGATGCAAGAGGTTGAGTTCTGCGGAATCCTCGATCGTGATCAGTCGCTCGTCAGCGGGAATAAATTTGGTTAAGGCATTCAGCATTGTGGTCTTGCCTGCGCCGGTACCACCGGATACCAGGAAGCTGGCACGTGCCTCAACTGCGGCAGCCAGGAACTGAACCATCTCGGGTGCAATTGACTGGAAACCGGTCAAGTCGTCCAAAGTCAGTGGGCGCTTTCCGAAACGCCGGATTGACAGTGATGGACCATTCAAAGCCAATGGAGGAATGACTGCATTCACGCGGGATCCATCGGCCAGTCGCGCATCGACCATTGGACTGACTTCATCAATCCGGCGTCCGACGCGTGAGACCACCCGATGTATGATACGCATCAAATGGTGAGTGTCCGCGAATACGACGTTTGTCTGTTCCAGGCGACCGCGCCGTTCTATGTAAACTTCGTAGGGACTGTTGACCAGAATATCCGAGACCGCATCGTCCTGAACGAGTTTTTCCAGAGGTCCCAGCCCAAAGACTTCTTCCATGAGTTCATTCAGGAATCGGACCTGGTCATGTCCCTTCAATTCCACGGCGTGTTCACGCAGCAATTCCTGCGCGACGGCTTTGACCTCACCGGAAATCTCGGACTCTTTGACCTGGGCCAGCATCGTCAATTCCAGTGATTCGACGAGTTCTTCGTGAACCGCCACTTTGAGTCGCTGGAATAAGAGCTCGCGCCGGTCGACGTGTTCGGGAATGGCGTCAACATTGTCGAATAACGCTCGTTTGGCAGTCAGCAACGCCATCAGACGGCTCCTTTGTCAAGCATCCGAATACTTCACCTGTGAACGAATTCGCGAAACATCCGCGCGGACTCGTGCATTGTGTATTTATCGACTAACTGGTGAAAATTGTTGCGGCGCAATTTGGCCCGTCTGGTCTGTTTTCAAGTTTCAAATCCCCTCAATCGCAGTCAAAACGCCGCCAGGCATCAAATACACGGAGTCGACGAATGGATTTGATCAAAAGTCGAGACCAGTATTCGCAACCGGCACTCCCCCGTCCACCACTTATCAGCGCAAGAAAAACCCCGGGCCAATTGGCCCAGGGAGGTTGTTGCAAATAGCAGGAACGGATGTGACAGATCTGTCAGCCACCGCCACCTGACGTTGAATTCGAATTTCCGCCTTTTGTGGAACTCGTTCTGACGTCATCGGGTACCTCAGCAGCGATCGGGGTACTGATCAACTCATTTGGTGCAAAGTTCCTAGAGCCCGGAATGATTTCATCATTGAATCGATGACTCGATTTTGAGCCGCCACGATAAATGTCCATCTGCATTTCTCGTCTTATGGCGGGCAAACCCAGCAGTTGTTCCAACGTCATGGCGTCAGAACCTGTACTGGCCTGAATAATTGAGACATCTTCTTCACGGCGGAGTGCCAGTGTCAAATCACCTTTTCCCTCAACAATTTTCAACGCCTTAGCTTGTTTTGGGGTCACAGCGACTGTAACCGATCCGTGCTCTCCCGGAACTTTCTGTCCATTGAACGAGATCTGGCCCACTGCTAGCAGTTCCACACGTTCCAAGAGCGTCAAGGCCATCTCCGGGTTGCTATCCTTGGCGATCGAACGATAGTAAACGTCAACCATCGACCCGGGACGAGCAAATCCGGCAACCGCTTGAATGTTCTTGATGGGAATCGACATTGCGCGAAAGCCGGGGCGTAGGCCCTCTACGACGCCTGGCCCCATCCCCTCCGGATAGAAGTGTTCCGGCATGAAAGGCTCGCCCTTTTTATGTTCGGTCAGCAACGTTCTTCCAATGAGCTGACGGGTGTTGGCCATGTACGGCCGACTGGCATACTTCGATTTCGCGACTTCAGCAGCCGTCATAGATATTACCTGGATATCCGTCAATGATAATGTGCGTCCAGGTAGAAGATCATTTCCGGCAATTGGAATGGCCAGAGTCTTAATGATTGGCGGCTTTTCAGCCACCACAGCTTCCGGGGGATTATGAAGATATTGACGAACCGCATATGCACCTCCCAATCCAATGAGGATTGCGAAGATTACGGCAGTCATTGTTCCGGGACTGAAGCGGGCCACGCTGGCGTCCTCCATCATTGTTGGTTGTGAATCGATTTCACTGAATTCAATCAGACAGGTCGACTTGGAAAGTCAGGATCGAGTTTTGTCTGGATTCGCACTTCAAGATTAGTACAATTGATGGGATTCCTGCAAATACTTGTTCTGCAAGATCTCCAAACTTGTCTCGCCAGATCGGTCCAGTACCTCGGGCTGACGACAGTTCGTCCGCACATTGCGTTTCGAGCCTAACCGCTCCCGGGCCATTATGAATTACTGACGCTCTGACTTACTGCTCGGTCGCCGAAGCTGCCACGGCTACGTCAAGTCCGGTTGGCGGTGTTCCGACAGCATTGGCAGCAGGAGCAGGATCATCCGCATAGATACTGGTTACGCCATTCACTGTATAGCTATAGCTTTGATCGAGCGTCTCGACAGCATTCGCAAGATCACCAAATTCTTGAACGATATTCGTTCGAACGGCGGTGAGTGCAACCAGGCAACCCAACACAAAAATTGTCATTAGCAGGATCGATGCCGTGACGTCGATTGCTCCACATTCATCGTCCCTGAATCTCATGAGCACTTTGGGCATCGAATTCCGTCCTGTGCCGTCTATGCCACGGTCTGACGTGGCGGGATTGCTGATCAGCAGGGGCCTGCATCGAAGGTGATAAATCGTGGGCCGAATGAGGCCTTGTGATGTGAGATCGGTCCTAAATTACGTGGCGGGTGAAAAACTTCGCCAAAGGCGTCAATCTCGCTTCAAATCCACAAAGTGAAATTCCGTAAAGAATTCTGGCAACTCGCCAGGTACGCCTTCGTTCGGTTACGGAGATCGTGCAATCGTTCGCGAGTGAAGGACTTGAACGAGTACTTGTTGTGCCATTGTCAATTCGAGGTCGCTGATAGCAACAACCAGGAAAATTCTTGGTGCGGGCCTCAGGAGCGCAAAAAGATCCTCTGGCCTACTGCAGGACCAGAGGATCTCTTGAATTTGTGAACTTCGAAATTCGGTTGCTAATTAAATTTCGGTCGATCCGGCGGCTTGATTGACGTCAATACAAACGTTATCGGCAGCGGCAGGGTTGAGCGTCGTTTCGCAGAAATCGGCGACGTCAGCGAACGATGTGCCAGCGACGCTGGACGAGTGACCGGTAATGGCCGAATAGCTGTAGCTCTGGCTGATATTTCCGATAGCGGCGGCCAAGTCAGCCAATTCAGCGGTAACCGAGTTGCGAAGGCTGGTCAGACCAACGATCAGTCCCAACACCAGGACCGTGGCGATCAAGACCAACTCGGAAGAGACGACGAAGCCTGCTTCGTCCTTCATCAATTTTGTGAACATAGCGTAGTTCCTCTTTGCGTAAACTTGATTTCTGATCGGGAATTGTAAATGTCGCAGAGTAGCTCCCGACTGGCTCTCTTGCGAATCTCGAGCGATGGCACGAATGCTGGCCAGCAAATTGCGTTTGAGGAACGCGTTTCATGCTCGACTTTCATCGGCCGATACGCCCTACGTCGAATCTGAATTCGAACCGCTCGGCTATAACCCGTCTATTCGCGAAATCTTGTGCGGGCCGCCATCTCGATTTGGGTGAATTAAGTTTCACTCAGCAAGAAATGCACAAAGCAATCCGAACTTGCAGGAATTTCATCACACGAAATAGACAACGAGTTGATTTTGTCATTCAGTGAACGAAGCCGCGAATT
The DNA here is from genome assembly GCA_028291565.1 of Planctomycetaceae bacterium. GTDB lineage: Bacteria > Planctomycetota > Planctomycetia > Planctomycetales > Planctomycetaceae > JAKFVC01. The sequence goes on from JAQGHT010000672.1 coordinate 4,993, forward strand.
TGCGATCGAAGGCCAAGGAAAACGAAAGTCCCCTGGCCGGATGATCAGCCAGGGGACTATGGCAATGCCGTGTGTTAAAGTTTGGCGGAAAATTAAATTTCGGTCGATCCGGCGGCTTGGTTGACGTTGATACAAACGTTGTCGGCAGCAGCAGGGTTGAGTGTCGTTTCGCAGAAATCGGCGACGTCAGCGAACGATGTGCCAGCGACGCTGGACGAGTGACCGGTAATGGCCGAATAGCTGTAGCTCTGGCTGATATTTCCGATGGCGGCGGCCAAGTCAGCCAATTCGGCGGTGACCGAGTTGCGAAGGCTGGTCAGGCCGACGATTAGACCCAACACCAGGACGGTGGCGATCAAGACCAATTCGGAAGAGACCACGAAGCCTGCTTCATCATTCATCAATTTTTTGAACATTGTACACTAGCCCTTTGAATAAAGTGAGTGCTGATCGGGAGCTGTGATAAGTGAGGCGTCGTCCCGAGCGATGTCCCACGAGTTGAGAATTTGAAGCATGGATGCCGGCCAGCAACATGCATTCTTACAAGAACGCATCCCATGCCCGACTAGGATCGGAGAAATTGATGGGCTATGTTCATCAACTTGTCCGAAGCGATTTCAGATCGTCGCAGTTCCGAGTTGCAATCAGTACGTTCGCTCAATTCAATTGAATTTCGGTGGAACCCGGCGTCGAGCGTCAGAATTGTTAAAGCCATAGAGTAGTTGCCCAGCAATCTGCTGCTTCATGACCCAGGGCCGTTGGCATTTATCATGCTAGGAAACTGGTTTGATCCGACAACCCAGTTTTGAGAGTTGCCGGATTTGGCAAAGTCGGCAAAGTTGAATTGTCTGTCGAGAATTCGTGAGGATCGGATTGGATTGACTCGATGATTCGATTGTCGCAAATCGCAGCAGCAAATCGTTAAGGTCCCTTGAACTTGGAGAGGAGTTGCTGCGTTTGTTGCTGTTTCATCAAACACTGGATCGATCAAGAGTGCCTGTCGGCTGTCGAAGTTCGCCGAAAGAGTTCGAGTCAATCTGATCGCCGCCCAAGATTGTGTCTTTGTCGTAAGTCAGAATTGAAACCTAGATTATGCACGATCTGAATAAGAATGCGTCGCCGCGAGTCGTCGGGAATTCAGATCGCATGCCATGGTTGGACGTGTTGAGAGGAGTGGCGATATTACTCGTGCTCTGTCATCACCTCGGCCTTGTGGCGCCAGTTGGTAATAGCCCCTTTTACAGGTGCCTGTATGCGGTCAACTGCGCAGGATGGGCCGGGGTTGACATTTTTTTCGTCCTCAGCGGGTTTCTGGTTTCGGGAATTCTATTTCGACAATTTCGAGAAACTGGGCGAATTCGCCCGGTGCAGTTTCTGATACGGCGTGGTTTCAAAATCTATCCCGCATTCTGGCTCATGATCTGCGTTACGTTGATTGTCACTGGATTGGCGGGCCAGTCTGTCTCAATGCGTAAAATTCTGGTCGAACTCCTGTTCTTGCAGAACTATATCCATGGTATTTGGACGCATACCTGGTCATTGGCAGTCGAGGAACACTCCTATCTGGGGCTATGTCTGCTGTTGACAGTTCTTGTTCGCTTGAATTCGAATCGCAAAAATCCGTTCGCGTTTATCCCGACGATTGTGTTGGTGGTGATGCTTGCAGTCTGCTTGATCCGAATCCTCAACAGTCGGGAAGTGGATGTGCGACGAATTTTTCTAAATAACGTCTTTCCGACGCACTTGCGATGTGACACGTTCTTGTGCGGAGTACTAGTGGGATACTGGTTCCATTTTTGTGATCAACGATTCCTGAAAAGCTGTGAACGTTTGCGATGGTCTTACCTGTTTGGCGGTCTCGTCTGTTTGTCACCGGTTTTGTTCTGGAAATTCCAGACAGATAGAATCGTTTGGACCTTGCTATTTAGCTCAAACGCAGTCGGCGGCAGCTTTTTGGTCATGTGGGCGTTGGGAACACGAAGACCACTTGGAACCTTATCGAGTTTCGTCGCCATGATTGGGCGGCATTCGTATTCCATCTATTTGTGGCACGGTCTAATTGTGGTGAACCTGCTGCATTGGGGCTTTCGCACAACGAAAGTGCCCGGGGGATTGTATTCGTTTGTCCCCGTCTACTTTTTCGTCACCATCAGTTCCGGCATATTGCTGTCTTGGCTGATCGAGCGGCCGTCGCTTTATTGGCGTGAGCGATTGTGCCCGAACGATGATCGCGTACCTATCCACCCCGTTTCTGAACGGGAGAACTTCGCGAATCCCATCGAATGTGTGCCACAATGCACTCCCACCGGGGCCTGAAGCAGGTCTGGAGTTTGCAAGGTTGCGACAATGTCTTCCGTATACAGTCGGGTTGAGGACGATTTGATGGAGGACGATGTGAAAGAGCAATCCGAGCGACGCGAATCCGTCGGAATCCGCGACAGGCTCGGCTTGTCGAGCTACCCATATCGATTCTCATCTAGACTGTGACCGAGCACCAGCTTAGCCCATGCAAATCACATTGAGTCTTGATCTTCGAAGTGCGCCAACGTTTCATCAGCACAAAGCACAATTTCATCCGGAAACTGCAACGCAGGGGATTTTGAGACCGGTTACCGTCAAGTTGACGGAAAAGCAACCTATCGAATGAAACGTAGTGTAGAAATGAAATACAGACCTTTGATTGAATGGCGAGGTTTCAGAGGGATCCTAGGTCCAGCGCTCTGTCTTTTCGGAGTTGCTGTGTTGGTGTATTCCCGCGCCTTATGGTGCGATTTCGTGTTGTGGGATGACCCGGATTACGTTTTGAGAAATCGGCTTGTACAGTCGGGATTTTCAGTTCGTTCTTTGTGGCGTGCCATGACGACGTTTGAATGCGCGAATTGGCACCCATTGACCTGGCTGTCGCTCATGTTGGACTTTCAGCTTTATGGGTTGCGTCCCTGGGGATTTCATCTCACTAATGTGCTGTTGCATGGACTGAATTCCGCATTGCTTTTTGTCTGGCTGACAACATTGTCAGCAAAAACACGTCAAATCGGAATGGGACAAGTGTGGTTCATCGCTGCCGTGTTCGCGGTACATCCCGTGCATGTGGAGTCTGTGGCCTGGATTTCAGAGCGAAAGGACGTGCTGGCGACCTTTTTTGGATTATTGAGTTTGTTGGCGTACCAAAAATGGATGGATTCCAGGCAAATGTCCGGGAAAGTGGTCGGTACGATCTTTTTTGCGATGAGTCTGTGTGCCAAGCCGTTATTTGTCACTCTGCCATGTGTGTTGGTTCTTGTGGAATTCTGGCCACTTAGAATCTGGGGTTGGAGCAGGGTGAATCCCTTAGAAGAAGTCACAGAGTCTCAAGCAGAACAATCCAGATTGGGCTTTTTTCATTGCGCGATCGAAAAATGGCCTCTATTTCTCTTAAGCCTGATTTCGTGTGTGACCACTATCTGGGCGCAGCAACAAGGCGGGGCTGTACATTCACTTTCCCAATTGGCTTGGAGTGAACGATTTCGGAATGCCGTCGCGAATTATGGATCATATCTGGTCATCTTGATTTGGCCCGTGCGACTTTGCGCATTCTACCCGTTGGGCAACGATACTTGGTCAAACTGGCGGTTGGTTGGCGGAATCGGAGCAGTGGTATTCGTGAGCCTGGTGGCGATTGCTCTTCGCCGACGCTGCCCAGGGGTCTTGATGGGATGGTTCTGGTTTTTGGGAACTTTGGTCCCGATGATTGGACTCGTTCAGGTCGGGGGAATCTCGGTTGCGGACCGTTATCTCTATGTGCCATTAATTGGAGTGACAATCGCAGTTGTCATTGGTTCGACGGCGATTATGGATCGAATGGGAATTTCCGCGGTTGTGAGAACTGGATTGGGAGTCACAATTACGGCGTTGCTGTGTGGGTTGACTTGGCAACAGATCGGAACGTGGAGTAATACGGAAACTTTGGCCCGACGAAGTCTAGAAATCGTGCCAGACAATTGGAATGGCCATTTGCTGTTGGCAACGGTGCACGAAGAAGCAGGCCGTTGGACCGAGGCGGAATTTGAGTATGACCTGACGTTGAAATTACATCCAACTGCCAGTACCGCCAGAAATAATCTGGCAATTCTTATGGTGTCTCAAGGGCGTATCGAGAGTGCACTGGAACATTATCGGATCGGATTGGACCTGAAACCTCGTTCCGGACTCATGCGAATGAATTTCGCGAACGCACTGTCCCGTCATGGTCAAGTTCAAGACGCCCTGGTTCAGTATGAATTGGCTTGTCACGATGAGCTGGACAATGAGAAGCTCTTTCGCAATTACGGCAGTCTATTGATTGAGGCTGACAAACCAGAAATGGCGGTTGCTGTTTTGGAGCGTGCCGTTGAATTGGCACCACGCGATCTCGCCTGCCAGCTGCTGCTTGCGCGAGCGGTGTTGAAGTGTCCCCAATCTCCTTCGGAACGATGGCTTGACGCTGAGAGTTTTGTCGAAAAAATTGCGAACAAGTTCGATTGCGCTGAGGCTCATCTGATTCTTGCCGAGGTGAAGTTTCGAACGGGAATTCCTGCAGCCAGTCAAGTTGCGTGCGAGGCTGCCATGAAGGCGGCCAAACGAGAGAAGCGGGATGATCTTTTGAGGCGCGGCGAAAACCTAATGTCAAAAACGGAGCAATCTCGGAAATAGAGTTGGTCCAGCAATGGTATCGGAATTGGCTACCTATCGGACTTGGTGGGCCTGGCGCTGCGAGTCTCAGATTTGCAGGTCGACGCGTCTCGGTCCCTTTGACCTCCGTCTCACCAACAATTGTTATAGAGATCGTTACAAAACTTTCAGATCTCACTACAACTGCCCTCAAGTGTTGGTCGTCTGTCATTTTGGATCTTCTTCTGAGCGGTTCAACTCATGCGGGATGCGGTCTGCAGTTTGTTGTCAATCATCGCTTAGGTGCATGAGAAAATTGGCTGATGTCAACAATTCCCTCGTTGTATTGCACCGGATGTGTTTTGAACGCATTCAGTATCAGGAACTGGTGGAGCGCATACTTTCTGTCGCCAAGAGACATCATGTTTCGAAACAACATCATGCTGACTGGCGAGCGCTCAGATTCGTCGACATTTCCACGAGTTTTGCGGGTTTTTGTCGGACTGATGCCTCCTGTTGCAAGATTCTCTGCGACAGCCGGGCTATCGTAAGCTACAGTTTTTTTGTGATGCTGACACTCTGTGCGGCGTTCACGCTGTGTTAAGTTCACACAAGGCGAAGACGTCTGTGACAGTCCCCCTCCTGTCCGGTGATCCGCTTGCTTTTTTCAATGCGATCCTGGAAAAACTATGCTTTCAACTCATGAAGAGTACGGGGTGTTCTTTCGCGACTCGGGCACCGCTGTCGATTCGGTCATTGTTAATCTGGCCGTCAGCGATCTGGCACCGATTGCGGAACTCCCATCCTTACTGACCGTCTCCATCCCACTTCGCGATCCGGGCACGCAAGGCTTGGGAACCGTCTCCGAACGTCGGTTACTGAATGAACTCGAAGCGGAACTCGTCGGCGAGTTGTCGCTGAAGATTCACGCGCTATTTATTGGCCGTGTTCTGGGCCACGGACAGCTTGTTTGTTCATTTCAAGCTCCGCAAGGGGCAACTGCCCATTCCTGCGTCGCTGAGGTGTTGCAGGAATTTCCGAGTTACAACCATTTCCTGTTGGATGTTCATGACGATCCTGACTGGGAAATGTACTTTATCGAGCTCTACCCGAATCGGACCGAGTTCCAGACAATGGCAAATCATTCCCGTCAAGCCATGGCGTCAGAGCGTGGCAGTCGGCTGGAAGTGCCCCGGCCGATTTGCCACTGGGCCTATTTTCCCGATATCGTCAGTCGAAATGCATTCCTGCTGCGGATTGCCGGGGGGGGATATCGGGCTCGTTTACTTGAATGTTTAGAACAGGACGACTTTGAATCGCCGTACTGTGTGGAACTGACCCGCATCGATCGAGCCGATCATC
>JAQGHT010000683.1 GCA_028291565.1 Planctomycetaceae bacterium
CTTGTGGACCGGAAACATGATGGCATTTTCGGGACAGACGCGACTGCAGGCCGGACAGCCCTTTTTGCAGTTGTCCTGCTGCTCAACCAGAATCCGATCCGCTCCATCTAGACCGTAAACGCCAAACAGGCAAAAATCGATGCACTCCATACAGTTTGTACATCGGCTGTAGTCAATCACGGGGTACCAGCGACGGCGAATCGCCTCGTCTTCCGCCACGAGACCTGCCGTTGCTTCCGGAGCTTTCAAAATCTTTTCAGGCTCCAGGTATTTTTGCAGTTGTTCGCGTTTGGGCGAGGCCTGGATCATGCCCATCAGGTCGAACGTCTGAACGGTATTTTCCCGGGCGATGCGGCGGATTTCATCGACGTAGGTCTTGGCGTTCTGGTGGTCTCGCAGATCAACGCAATAGACTTTGCGTTTCGGGACGTCCCACGAGCCGATTCCCTGTGGTTCCGGCCGTTCTTCAGAATCATCTTCCTCACGATTGAGCAGAGAGATTCCTTCCTGCCCCTTCACACCGTGTCGATCCATGATCCAGCGCGTGGCTCGAGGAAAAAGCCACGACAAAAGCAGGAGATTGCCCGAGACGGATTGCAGAAATAACGTTCCGGTATGATCTTTATGCAAGTCATACAGATGGGGGATCAGTGACACATCGATATCCGGGTCACCCAGCAATGCGATGGCGATATCCTCTTCCAGATGCCGCTGGACGGGATTCTTGCCCTGTTGCTGGGAAATGACGACGGTCAATTTCTTGCCGGCCATAGGAGTTTTTTTCTGTTACGAATTTCCGCGTAGCATAAGCCTCTGGCTTGTGCGACTGATGAGATTATTGGGAACAATCGGACGAATAAGACATGATCGGTCCCATACATCCCTTCGTGTCCCAGCCTGAGGATCGCAAGCCAATTGTTTCCTGACGGTGCAGCGTCGTCTCGTGAGCGATTTCTGTAGCCAATCTCGCCAGAGATTGGGGCCGTTCGCTCCGTTTCCGGTCCGATGCCCAAGGTTTGGCGACCTGAAAATCAGCGTCCGAAAATCACTCATGGCGTACGGTCCAACGTCACGGACAAGCCAGAGGCTTATCCTACGGCGCCAATTCTATCCGCTCATCCAGATTCTGACACCTATTCATTGAACTGCCCCTTGATGATTCTTTGAGTCGCTTCCCAGCCGCCCTCCACCACTTTCAAATACTCTTCAGGCGACAGCAGGGGTTCTGAAGTCTCCAATTCGTACAACCAGCCCGAACCGTAGTTGTCCGTGTTAATGGCAGACGGATCATTCAACAGCTGCTCGTTGAACTTTCGAATCTGGCCATTTCGCGGAGCATAAAGTGTTGACAGGGCTTTCGAGCTTTCAATTTCGCCCAATTCCTGCTTCTTACGCACGGGGGTATCAGGATCAACGGACCAGCTTAGAAAATAGACATCCTGCAGCAAGCGAACAGAATAGGCCGTAAAGCCGACTCGGTAGATGTCGCCTACCCGTTGCAACCACAGGTGCGACTCGACGTATTGCCGATCGGTGGGCAGGCGAGCGGGGAACTTGCCCATCATAAATACAAGTTCTTCGGACATGAAACCCTACTCAGGACAATTGGTCGATTCAGTGAGTTGCCGCGATATTGCTGGCCCAAGCCACCGACAACATCAAGACAAATACAACGTAGCCGCAATGGCTTTCCGGTTGCAAGTCAGTCCGGTAAAGTCGCGGGCGGCAAGCGTCCCTGGCTATGAGGGATTTGCCGCTCCCGGTCCCAATGTAATCAGCACTTCCCGTTTCACTGCAATCTCGGTCTAATAATACATCAACGAATACTGTTGGACGTTTGCAAACAGTCGACGAGGAGCCAATGGATCCGCTACAAGCCAGAATTCAGCAAGATCGCCGTAGTTTCCTGGCGACGTCAGCCAGCGGGCTCGGCGGATTGGCACTGGCGTCTTTGCTCCAGGATGAAGGCCTGCTCGGTGCCGCCGAAACCTCGGTGATTAATCCGCTAGCGCCAAAACCGCCACATTTTGCCCCGAAGGCCAAGAATTGTATTTTCTTCTTCATGGAAGGGGCTCCCAGTCAGCTGGATTTGTTCGATCCCAAGCCAAAGCTGAATGAATTGAACGGCCAGAAGCTGCCTGAATCCTTAACGAAGGAAGTGCGATTTGCCTTTATCCAAAAGGAATCGGCGGTCCTGCGAGGCAGCCAGCAGAAGTTTGTGAAATATGGCCAGGCTGGTACTGAGATGTGCAGTTGGCTGCCCCATATCGGTTCCTGCGCGGATGACATCGCCCTGGTTCGTTCAATGCATACCGATGCATTCAATCATCATCCCGGCCAATTGCTGATGCTCTGCGGGCGTTCGACTTTCGGACTTCCCACCATGGGAGCCTGGCTGAATTATGGCTTGGGAAGTGCTTCCAAAGATTTGCCCGGATATGTTGTACTCACTGCTGGACGCGGCACGAGTGGGGGGGCGTCGTTGTGGTCCAGTGGTTTTCTGCCCTCGACTTACCAGGGAGTCTTATTCCGCAATCAGGGTGAACCGGTCCTGAATCTCAATAATCCCGCAGGGCTGACTTCGGCCATGCAGCGCACGGGATTGGACGCCCTGCGCGACCTGAATCAACAGCGGCTGGACAATGTCGGAGACGCGGAAATTGCCAGCCGCATCGCTTCGTACGAGCTGGCATTTCGCATGCAATCGGCCGCACCCGAGTTAATCGATCTATCCGGTGAGACAAAGGCGACATTAGACGCCTACGGAATTGATCGAGACGAACAGGGTTTGAAATCGAGTCGAGGAGGTGGCAAAGGGACGTTCGCGGCATTCTCGCGAAACTGCTTGCTGGCCCGGCGCATGGTGGAACGCGGAGTCCGGTTCGTCAATGTTTTTCACGCTTCGTGGGATCACCACAGTGATTTGGATCCCGAACTGGAATTCAGCGTTCGGATGTGCGATCAGCCGATTGCCGCGTTGATCAAGGACCTGAAACAGCGCGGCCTGCTGGATGAAACTCTCGTCATCTTTGGCGCGGAATTCGGTCGCACGCCGCTCGGCGAAAACCGCGGGCAAAACGTCGCCAAATACAACACCGGCCGAGACCACCATCCCTTTGCATACAGCATTTTTATGGCGGGTGGTGGAATCAAGGGCGGTCAGACACTCGGCGAAACGGACGAAATCGGCTGGAGTGTTACCAAAGATCCCGTCCACGTGAATGATCTTCAGGCGACGATCTTGAATCTGTTCGGACTCGATCACCTGAAGCTGACCTACCGCTTCAAGGGCCGGGATTTTCGGCTGACCGATGTCGGGGGCAAGGTCGTGGAGAAGTTGATCGCCTGAAGGATGAGCACCTGAACTTTTGTGCCGTTTGTCGGCGCCTAATCGTCGAGTTCCAGATACCGTGAATCTCCAACTCGCAACTGCTGTCCGTCAATTTCGACGATGTCCCCTTTTTGCAATTTCTTGCGTCGGCGCGTCTCGATCTGGCCGTTGAGTTTTACTTCGCCTGACTGAATCATCACTTTGGCCTCGCCGCCCGTCCCCACAGCTCCTCGAAGCTTCAGGAATTGGTCGAGGCATAACGGCTCGTCCGGGTCGGCGCTCATGAATTCGAACTCAGTCTCAGTTAGTCGATTGCGATAATTCGCGACGCTGTCGCATGTGGATGTTCTGCGCAGAACAAGCTTGATTCACACGAGAATCATTGGGCCTGCGCAGATCGTTGTCCGAGAGATTGTTCGGATCAGGCCAAGTCACGATCTTCAAACAAGATGAACGCGAGCAGAATTGCCATTCCCGTGTATGCCATCGTATACAGCAGCGCGCTGAGCAAATAGATTTTTGGGACATCTGAACCTGTGGCAATCGCTGCCTGAATGTTAAACACTTCCAGTGCAGGCAGCACGGTGGCAAACATTCGCGCGAAGAATTCGACCAGTTCGTTCTTTAATGATCCTGAATCGACCAGAGCCTGCGTCAGGTGCCCGATCACGAAAATCGCCAGGCAACTCACCATATTCACAACCATGGGCATTCGCGTCGAGATGGCGACGCTGACGGCTGTCATCACGGCAACTTCCAGAATAATCAGCACAATTCCAGGCACCGTCTGAGCGGCAACCGTCCAGCATTCCATCCAGGCGAAATCAGAAACGCCCGATTCCTTCTTGTCGTAGGGTACCTTGAAGTAAATGCACATCAGGAAGACCACGACCACTGGGAGATACATCCACAGCACCGCCTGCAGAATCCCGATGTATTTACCCAGAATGAACTGGCGGCGATTGATCGGCTTTGAGAGCAGAGTCATCGCCGTTTTGCCTTCGATTTCTTCGGCGATACTGGTACTGGCTGTCCAGACCGCCAGAATCAGCCCGGTGATCAAAAGAGTTGCCAAGCCGCAATCTTTGAGCATCTTTACGTCGTCACCCAAGGTGAAGAACGGAATATACATATTCAGCACGTTGATGATCACGCCCAGCAGAATCATCAAAATGAAAACCGGCTGGCGAACCGCTTCCGTCGTTGTTGCCCGGGCAATCGTCCGAGCCGGTGATCCCATAAAACTCCAGACCAGACGAATGACGACGACCGGCAGTACAACGCACAAAAATCCCAAACTCGCTGTCGACGTCAAGATTTCTTTATAGAAGAAACTCCACGTGAAGAATTCCGCTGGCAAGAAGTGGTCTGTAAATCGCCTCAAAAACGTAATCATCGCGGCGGCCTATTTCCTTATCCTGACGTGACAGGCGACATTTTCCTCAGGAGTTTGACGGATGTCTCAAACCCCAATGATTATTTCCGCACGAGTGGCTGTTGCATCCCAATCTGCAAAACTGTCTGGAATGTGATAGCTTCGTCCCGCAGCGTATAAACTCACGGCAAACTGACACAAGTACTTCCCCGGCAAGGCGTTTCGGAATTGCCCTGTCGAGTGAAGCTACCGGGTCAGTCGTTCTTTCCAGCGCTATCACAAGCCTTTACGTCATTGTGTCGTGGCCCGTTGGAAACTTGCGGCAATTCGTACGCAGCGATTCGACGAACCGATACCAAGTGCGGAATGCACCGGCTGCAGCTCGAGTAGCCGCAGCCGGAGTTCCTGAAGACTCTATCCAGTTCGAACGAGACCGTGACGCCTGGCACGGCGACTGGCGGGGTCGGCAACGGACCGAAGTCATAAGTCGTCGGCCCGAGATGCAGTTCCGAATTCAAGGCTTGTTCCCAAGTCACTTTCTTGCCGGAATAAGTCGCCATCCGGCCCATTACGGCCGTCAGAGTGCTTTCCGCCACGAACTGACCTTCGTTTAACGGCTTGCCCGCGCGGATACTGGCGAACAAATCGTCGTGCTCGGTCTGGTAGGGGTTGTTCTTTTCACCGTCGTAACGCCACTTCGCTGCCGCGTCGATTGTCCAGCGACCACTATCGAGGCTGGCCTTACCTTTGGTTCCGATGAAGTGCTCGGAGACACTGTCGGCACAATCCGGGATTTGGCGGCATTGGCTGAACAACCAGGATCCATCAGCATATTCATAATGGTTGGCATGATGATCGAAAATATGACCAAATGCCGGATCGGTGCGAACCTGCCGCCCGCCCATTCCGGAGCACGAAATAGGATGCGCTTGCTTAGCCCAGTTCACCACGTCCAGATTATGGACGTGCTGTTCACAAATGTGATCGCCTGAAAGCCAGGCAAAGTACAACCAGTTGCGGAGTTGCCATTCCATGTCACTCCATTCGGGCTTACGGGGATTCATCCACAAGCTGCCCATATTCCAATAAGCCCGAGACGCGACGATATCGCCAATCTCGCCTTCGTGCAGTCGCTTCATCGTTTCGATGTAGCCGAACTGGTGGTGCCGTTGCAGACCGCAAACAACCGCCAGTCCCTTCTTCTTGGCTTCTTCTGACGTCTTCAAGATCGAACGGACGCCCGGACCGTCAACGGCAACTGGCTTTTCAATGAAGCAATTCTTGCCGGCGGCGACTGCGGCGGCAAAATGCATCGGACGGAAGTGCGGCGGAGTCGCCAGGATCACCAGATCGACGTCCGTCGCGAGCACCTTTTGAAATGCGTCGAAGCCCGTAAACTTGCGGTCATCGGCAACGTCGAATCGCTCTTTCTTTTCTCCGACGGCCTTTTTCAGTTCATTCACGGCACCGTTCAAACGGTCTGGGAACAAGTCACCCATCGCGGTCAGCTTCACACCGCCTTGCGTGGAAAGTGCCTGCGACGCAGCACCTGTACCCCGTCCGCCACAGCCAATCAGGCCGATCTTGATCGTCTCACTGCCCTGCGCATAAGCTCCCGGAAGTACGGTCAAGGAACTCAGCGCACTGGCACCGACCGCTGCGATGGTTGAGGTCTTCAGAAAATCCCGCCGCGACGGGCTTGTTGGTTTCGGATCAGGTTGCGACATCGAGGAAACTCCAATCACTCACGCTTGTTTGAGGGAACGCGACAAAAACAAATCCTTATTGGTCATTTGTCATTTGTTATTTGTTTTCGGTGTGGTCCAGTCAACAAACGAATAATGACAAACGACTAATGACATCCTTAGAACCTGCCAAATAACTGGTACGTCGAAGAGTTTGACTGAACGGCAAACCTCTTCGACTGCGAGTCTCGGAGAGACATCGCCTACAGAAAAATCAGGTTGTTGGGCGGCTTCTTAGCGATCTTCCAGCTTCTCTTCAGTCCCTTTGAATTCCAGTTTCTTTTCGGCAGTGTCTTCGACCAGAGGACGAACGACTCGGAAGCCCAGAAACAGGGCGTCGGTATGATACCAGCGGCTCTTTGGCAGCTGAGGATCCTGGAACTTCCATAACGGATCAGACTTGATTCGGGATGCACTGCGGTGAATTTCCGGTGCGTCGTCCCACGATCCACCACGTGCCACGTGGGGATACAACTTCGTCGACGGAGAGAATGGCGAGTCAATGGCCTTATCAGCGGGGAATTTTGCATAAGTATCTTCGTGATATTGATCCAACGTCCATTCGATGACATTACCGTGCATGTCATGCAAACCCCACGGATTGGGCTTTTTTTTGCCCACTTTTTGATACTGACCGTCGCTGTTCCCTTCAAACCAGGCATATTCGCCAAGTACGGACGGGTCATCTCCAAACGAATAGGCAGTCGTAGTCCCCGCCCGGCAGGCATATTCCCATTCGGCTTCGGTCGGCAGGCGATAATAGTGACCGGTTTTTGCCGACAGCCATTCACAATAGGTTTTCGCAGCCAGTTGGGTCATGCAGATCGCAGGATAACTATCATGTCCCATTCCGAAAGTCATATCTGTATAAGGCTTGGTTGGACGAGTCACCGCATCGGCCAGCTTGTCCAATGGAGTGGGGTCGATGTTGTTGACCTTACGCCGTTTGACGTCCAGGCTATGGTTCCAGACGTCGTATTCATCCCAGGTGACTTCGCACCTGGCCATCCAGAAAGGTTGAATCTTGACTTTGCGTTGTGGACCTTCATCGGCCTTCCGTCCCTTTTCCGTCGCGGGACTGCCAATCAAATATTCACCACCGGGAATCGGTAGCATTTGAAACTTGGCATCGGTACCGTGCACCTTCTCCGTATAGGGTTTCATCTCTTTTTCGGTTTTGGCGTCCGCGTCAGGATTCGCCGCTGGGGATTCCAGCTTGTTTTGAGCGAATAATCCAGAGGCCGCCGTGAGATTGATCCCTACAAAAAACGCGATACAACGCAGACTGAAACCCAAACGCTTGAAACTGATCATTTTTTAAGAGACTTTCAGAATTTGTCATTGGTCACTTGTCATGAGCCAGTTGCTACTTACCGTGGGCGTTCTGGAATCCACACCGCAAATGACAAGTGACCAAATAGAAGTGACGAAGGAAAATCATGCTTTCCATGGTGCTGGCTGTTGTTTACCTGAGTCTGGCGTTTTTTCAGCCCGCTCTGTCGCGATTTGACTTTTCGCAGAGATTGATGGGAATCTCCTTTGACGTGACAGTATATGCGCCGAATGAAAAGGTCGCAAATGAGACGGTTGAAGCCGCATATGCCCGAGTTCGAAAATTAAATGCCATCTTCAGCGATTACGAGCCTGACAGCGAGCTAAACCGACTGTGCAAAACGGCGGGAACCAGTCAGGCCGTAGCGGTCAGCCCCGAGTTATGGGAAATCCTGCTACGGAGCGTCGAGTATTCAAAGCGATCCGACGGCGCCTTCGACATCACGGTTGGGCCGCTCGTTCGATTGTGGCGTAAGTCTAGAAAAGCAAAGCAGTTGCCGACGCCGGAACAAATTGCCGCAGCCCGCAGTCTCGTGGGATATCAGAAAATCCGCCTCAATCACGCCGCGAAGAGTGTCGAATTGACTCAGGCTGGAATGCAATTGGATTTGGGCGGAATCGCGGTCGGATATGCGTGCGATGACCTCGTCAAGTTGTTTCAATCTCGGGGTTTGAATCGATTTATGATCGATGCCAGCGGCGACATACTGCTCGGCGACCCGCCTCCCGGAGAAAAGGGATGGAAAATCGGCGTCGCCCCCCTGCTGAAAACCGAAGATGCTCCTCCGAGCCGTCATGTATCGCTACAGAATGCCGCTGTTTCCACATCAGGTGATGCCTTTCAACATGTCGAATTCAACGGAGTCCGGTATTCGCACATCGTCGACCCGAAGACAGGTCTCGGACTGACCGATCGCAGCACGGTTGTCGTGATTGCCAAAGATTGCACCGCGGCGGATGCGCTGTCGACGACGGTCAGCATCCTGGGGCCTGAAAAAGGTTTGCAGTTATTGGCAAATCAACCAGGGACCTCGGCCTTGATCATCCGGGCAGCGCCCGGAACGGATCAGCTGGAGGTCGTGGAATCCCCTTCATTCGCTGGCTTTTCCGCGAAATAACTCTGATGCGAAGTCTATTCACTGCCGATCGGCTGCAAGCGTAGATTTTGAAGTTGCGGTGATTGCAAATCCTGACGGATCTACAATCCTGTCGGTCTTAGTGGGCATAGCGGAGCGTAAGAATTAGAATCGTGCCAGCGATTCCTGAAACTCGATTTCACACCTTTCAACCGGTGGCTCGCTTCGCCTCGCCGCGACGTGATTTCATCGGGTTGACTGAGTTCGACTCAAACTTTGCGGAGATCACCTGGCATGAACTACATCGACGCACATTCGCATGTTTGGACGCCCGATACCGAACATTATCCGCTGGCCGCTGGATTTCGCCGAGCCAACATGGATCCCCCCAGTTTCACCGCCGAAGAATTGTTGGCGCAAGCCAAGCCGGTCGGAGTCAACCGTGTGGTGCTGATTCAGATGTCGTTTTATGGTCATGACAACCGCTACATGCTGGACTGCATGAAAAAGTACCCCGGCACATTTTCCGGAGTCGCGGTCATTGATCAGAATCAGCCGAAGCCCGAAATCGAAATGCTGAAGCTGAAGCAGCAGGGAGTTCGCGGTTTTCGAATCTATCCGCAGAATCAGATGTTTGATACCTGGCTCGACAATGCCGGCCTGAAGGCGATGTTTGCTTATGGAGCCAAAGAGCGACTCAATATGTGCTGCCTGATCGACACGAATGCCCTGCCCGCACTCCACAAAGCCTGCCTGGCATTTCCTGAGACTCCAGTTGTCATCGATCACATTTGCCGGATCGGTGTTTCGGGCAAGATCGAAGAGGCGGATGTCAAAGCGCTCTGCGACATGGCCCAGCACAAGCATGTCACCGTAAAAATCTCCGCTTTCTATGCCCTCGGGCAGAAGAAACCGCCCTATCACGATTTGGCGCCGTTGATCAAACGGGTCTATGAAGCGTACGGTCCGGAACGACTGATGTGGGCCACAGACTGCCCGTTCCAGGTCGTCGAGCACACCTATCGACAGTCAATTGATTTGATTCAAAACGGACTGCCATTCCTCAAGCCAGCAGATAAAGAATGGATCTTGCGGAAGACTGCGGAAAAGGTCTTCTTTTCGTAGGTCTACTTGCTCGAAACTGCAATATCTCGTGACGCAATATTGCTGTTCACTGCTCCGCTGACGTTCTTGAGTTGGATGTTCACTGTTCGGTTGACACCAGCATCCTGCTTGGCAGAGAAGGTCAATCGGTGCAATATCGTATTGATTTCTGCGTTCGTCGTAGAATTCGTGAGGGTAATGGTCAGATCAGATTGTTTCCCCTTGCCTCCCGAGAATGAGGCGACAGGAATGCCGAAATTCAGGATCTTATGTCCTTTCACGGTGATTTGCTCCGTGTCGCTACTCCCTGTTTTGGCGATCCCGAGCTGATCTTTTTTGGAATGTCCCGAAGCAATCGAGACTTTCAACTGCGAATTCACAAAAGCCGCATCCACGATGTTGGTATAGCTGAATGTGGCGTCGGGGGCGATCAACGCCGGCGACTGCTTGAGTTGATAAGTCCCCGGAGTGTCGGGAATCGTGATGGCGGGGATTTCGCTCTCGTTGATGACCCCAATCTTGCTCGTGGCTTCGTTGCTGGTACCATCTAAGTCTTGGACTGTAACGGTAATCGTCCGGAATGGAGTCGGCGTGTCGGAACTATTGCCATAAGCCAGGTCTTGCAGAAGTGCCGTGACGGCTTCTGGAGTTGCGTTGACACTCGTCAAGGCAATCGCCAGACCGGCGCCATTGTGACCACTCCCAGTTCCGCTGACCGGAACCGTGCCGATGGTGAGACCACCGTAAGTCACGGTCCCATTTGAAAACCCGATCTGACCGGCGCCGGTTCCCGCATCATGGATCGACAGCTGATCCTCGGGCCCGCCGCCATTGGTGTATTGCACGAAGACGTGACCATTGTTCAATTTGTCCGGATTTGAATCGGTTACTGTAACGTCGGTATCAATGATCTGAGGACTGGCGTTGACCGTGTTTTCGTTGAAGTTGATGTCATTCAAGCCCGAAATGACTGCTGTCAATAAGGCGCGATCTTCCAGTCGTTCAGTGATTCGGCCCAATCTTCCCGGCAAGGCTTTCCGGCGCTGAGACGTTTCAAAAATCCGGCTCAGACCATTTCCGAATACAGAAAACCCAATCTTGATCGACACTGCGAATTCTCCCTTTAAACCGCGCACGGTTAAGAATGAGACATTTGATCGCGGGGAGAAGTATTGCAAAAGTCTCATACTTGGCCGCGAACAATATCAACCACTGCGGTGAAGCGTCGAACGGCTCGCCGAACATTTGTTCCACTTCCCGAATCAAGGACGGTATCCAGTCATCTGACCGAATGCAACGTTTTTCGATAGCGGATTTGGGCGTTCAGGGAAATCACTCTTGGCAGCTCGCGGACTTTCGCGACTGTCCGGTTGAAGCCGGACGCGCGCGATGAATCATCCCCTCTAAATCGGATAATTCGTCCACTTGGCCTGTTGCATGATTTGCATCAGCCAGGGATAGGTCCACGGATTCAGCCAGGGGAACGTTGCGGAGAAGACGGAAATTGCCAACAAGACGAGGCAAATACTTCGAAACCACCTTCGACTTAAGAGGCTGTCCAAAGTGGGAATCATCGAACATAACAACAGCGGAATCAGCCAGAAGGCCCAGCGCAGGCCGCTTGTCCGGCCCCCGTAATTGTAGGAATCTGTCCGAGACACATAGAACGCCAGAATGACCGCCGTGCAGCCCAGGCTGAGCCAGTCCATGATGCGTTGGGCATCTAATGCGATTTTCCAGTCCCAGATCCAAGTGACTGCCGAACGCGATCCGCTCTGGAATGCCGTAATGGTTCTGCTGATCCAGGTCTGAAATGTCAGCAGAAAAATCGGGGTTAGCGAGAAGATTCCATGATGGCCAAGCGTGCAATTCACAAAATAGAGCCACGCGGGTTGTATATTCGCGTCCATGCCCTTGGGTTCGAGCCAATAACTGCCGGGATAATTGTAATATTCCTTGCCAAAACTGGCGTAGAACGGCAAAAAACCACCGACAATCAAGTTATTCAGATAGAAATGGGCTCCCAGCGGAATTGCGGCTCCGAGAATGAACCAGATCAACGTGCTCTGCCAGCTCACCCGCAAGAGTAAGAATCCCAACCAGACTAGATAGATTCCAGACGGCAATTCGCACGTCACCGAATAGGCGGCGAAGAATCCAGCCAACAGGAACCAGCGTCTGCGTCGGTCGCCGTCACCAAGTATCTTGAGTGCGGCGCACAGAGACCACAAAACACAGTTTGCTGCCACCGTATGGTTGTTAAGTGTGATCAGAAAGGTACTGAGAAACGTTCCCCAGGCCGCAGTGGTGACAATGAGTACGCGGGTCAGATCCGATTTGGCATACCGTTCCACGAGGCGTGAAATCAGCCACAACGAGATCGCGAAAGGAATAATATTCACCAGAACCAGGATCAACTGGACTGTGCCATGCAGAGCCTGATGGATTGTGAATATGAATTTGCGCGCGATGGGAGGCTTCTTTGTCGCGTCGACAACCATCTCTTGTTCGATGGTATCGACGCGCAGTAGATTCATTCCCAATCCATGCTTCAGACACCAGTAGACTCCAGCCACGCACGTCGATAACAGCGGCGGCTTGCTGGAATAGAAGTGGTCGTCTTTCTTGACCTTGTCAATCGTGTTCCAGCCCTGGACCTTTTCGAAATAGTCGATCTTGTAAGTGCCCTGTTCAACGAGCGTCCAGACTGTGCACCAGCGTGATCGATCGTTCGCACTGAGAAGCGGCGTGTGAGGTGGCTTGTAACGACCGGGCTTACCGGGCCAGGGCCAATCCACCTGCCCGGGATTTTGCCAGGAAGTCAGATTGGCCATCCGCTCCAGCTGCGCCGCCACAGTGATCGTGATAATCAGCAGATAAACCCACTGTCGAAATTGGCGATTCGTATCATTTGTCTGCAATTGCGACATGCTGCCAGATCTTCCCATTGCATTTTGCACGAGCGGGCGAGGTCATTGGGGGTCAAATGGCGGACCCCGCCACTGTGCGGGAGGGCTTGGCAAACGCCGTTTAAGTTGCTTTTCGCCGTAAACTGAACCGGCTCCAGACTCCCGTGGTGAAACAGACCACGCATAAACCCAAACATACTTGAGCAAACCAGTCACCGTGTTGCAAGTAAGCGCTGTGGCGGTGGTCCAGCGGTACAAAGTCGCAGAGCACTGCATCGACTTCCTTGGAATGACCGGTGTCGGCATTTTTGGCCTTCACCCGAATGGCTCCGTCACCGTCGATAATGGCAGAAATTCCGGTATTCACCGCACGGACCATGGGAGTCCGAAACTCGACCGCGCGAAATGCCGCTGTGATCAAGTGCTGATCGAGTTCGCTCGATCCGTGAAACCAGCCGTCATTTGAAAGATTCAACAGGACGTCAACCTTATGGGACTTATCATTGGTCGTTCGACCTTGTCTCAGGCATTGGCGCACGACGTGCGGAACAGTGTCTTCGAAACAAATTACCGGGGCGTAACGAATGCCCTTGTAATCGAAGGCGACACCTTGCTCACCAGCCTGAATCCCGAATGAACCTCGATAGGGGGTGAACCAACCCAGAAACGGCACCGATTCCGCGAAGGGGATGTATTCTCCAAACGGGACCCGATGCAATTTGTCATAGCGTGCCGTGAATCCCTGATCCGGGCGAATGAATAGAGCGGAATTGTATAACCGCAATCCATTCTGGTTCGCGGTCACAGTCTGGACACCGCACACGACGGCCGCCGCCGAAGCCTGACTGAGTGATTTCAGTCGTTGTTTGATTTCATGGTTCTCATTCCAATAAGTTGGATCGACATCTTTGGTGACTTCTTTAAAAGCCGCCGTATCCAGATCGTCGGCCTTGGCGAAATAGGGCCAGGGAAACATGGTTTCCGGCCACAGGATCAAGTCCGGTTGCAACTTGATGGCCTCAGCCGTCAATTGACGATGTTTCACAAAGATTTCGTGGTCTCGTTCCGCTTGTTGCGGTGCCAAAGACGATGGGAAATTGCCTTGAATGGCGGCCACGCGGGGCCCGGCTTCAAAAGCCGCGTGTGACCGGCGATATGTCCCGTAGGTCAGCGTGGTGCCGAGCACGATCAGGAAAGATCCTGCCATGATCCACCGTTGTTGACTCGATTGTGTCGTCGCAGAAATCGGCGAAGTTCCCGATTGAGGCAACAGTTTCAGGCGAGTGAAAACAGGTAGCGGCAGCATCTCGACGATCGCAGCGGAACCCATGGCAACCACAAAGCTGATTCCATAGGCCCCCACGAGATCGCTGATCTGAATCAATTCCAGCCAATAGAATTGCGAGTGCCCCAGCTGATACCAGCTGAAGCCGGTCAGGGCATGCGCCCGGACGTACTCCAGGCCAGTCCAAACTGCCGGAACCGCGAGGATCAGCGGGACTTTCAGACGCCAGACTGCCAGGCGACTTAACCCGACGAACAACGGGAAGTAGAGTGCCAGATAGATCGCGAAGGCCATCCAGGCAATATACATAGTGGGATCACCCAATCGCATCCATTGCAATGTCGGGCACCAGAACAGGAACCCACCGAAATAGGTACCCCAGTACATACGCCGAGTCGGACGTTCCAGACGAACCAGCAGCAATAGCGGGACCAATGCGATCCAAGCCAGCGGCCCCCATCCGAGTGGCGTAAAACTCGCCCACAATAAACAGGCGGAGACTGCAGTGACTCGGAACGCGCCGGCCCCCATCGCCGGAGCTTGACGCGCCGATGCAATGATTTCCTGCGGCGTGGGGTCCTTTGAAGCCATTGTTTTTCGTGCTGGCGGCGGTGTCATCAAGACAGTAGCCATCGTGTCCATCCTTGGAACGAAGGTCGGGGCAAGACTTGTGTTTCGGGCCGCGAGACCGAGTCTCACGGAACCATTTTCGCAAATGAAAACCATCGAACGAGCCTGCCGACCAGGCCGGGCATGTCGCTGGAAACCACTGCAATTGAGCCTAAACCATAACCCTACCAAGCATTTCTAACAAGGCGAATATTTCCTTCGGCTCGACGAGCGACCGCCGTAACGCCACGCCATGAAGGATTTTGTAGCTGGATTCGTGGCAAAGGCTTCTCTGACTCGTGCAATCGGATTGACGGCGTACAGTGGGCGGTGACTGACTCGACCGCTCACAATTTCGCGTTAGACCAGGAATGTCAACACTGCGGATGGCAAGCCACTGCCGACCGCATCCGTTGCCACCGCGACCAGTGAGTGCCGGCCCTTGGCCAGTACCGGAGTCGTGTAACTCCAGCGCCCCGTTGAGCCTACGAGGACCGTGCCGAGCAACGTGCTGCCATCAAAAACACTGACGATCGAACTCTTCGGCGCCGTTCCCGTAATCGTGGGGGTCAATGTCGACGAAGTCAGTCCTGATGCCGTGTTTGTACTGGGACTACTCAGCGAGAGACCCGTGACTGCCGCTGAAGTGCTGGCATTCACGAAAGTGAAGACGTTGGAAAAACCTGATTGATTTCCCGCCAGATCGGTCGCAGTCGAAGTGAATTGATAATTGCCGTTCGGCAATAACAAGGGACTGTATTGATACAACCAGTTTCCCTGACTGTCGACGGTCACTGTTCCCAATTGAAAACCATTGAGAAAGACCCGCACAGAGCTGCCTGCGCCCGCCGTTCCTTGAACATTCAAACTCGACAATAACAGTAACGCGGTCGTTTTGGTCACATAGCTGATGCTGGACGCGGCGATTGCGTTATCCACGGTCGCCAGCATCGGAGCTGAAAGATTACTGGTATTTCCCGCCGCGTCGACGGCTTTTGCCGTGAAGGAATACGTTCCGTCAGTCAGCGTCACTTTGGTGTAGTCAAACGTCCATGTTCCACTGTTGTTCGCCGAGACGGTCCCAACATTTACGCCGTCGCGGAAGATCGTCACCAGGCTGCCGGCTTCGGCCTGGCCCTGGATTACGAGGTTTCTCGTCTGAGTAATATGATCCTGGCTGCTGACCCCCGTGTCGGAATTGATTCCTGTCACTTGGGGATCAGCGATCGATGTGTCGACGGTCACGGTTTGTGCTGAGGAAGGCACGCCCGTATTGCCGGCTTGGTCGGTGGACGTTACGGTCAGTCGATGCGTTCCATCTGCGAGCCCTCCGCTGAAATTGTAAGACCAGTTCCCCGAACCATCCGCGGTTGTCGTCCCAATGACCGCTCCGTTATCGTAAATCGTGATCAGATTGCTGGCATCCGTGGATCCCGACAGCAAAGTTGGCTTGGTTGTGAAGGTCCCATTCGGTGCCGTGGTCCCGCTAATCGGGGCAAAAGTCGGAGCATTAGGGGACTGAGTGTCAATCTTCACGGTAAACGAATCAGAAACTCCCAAGTCTTGTCCCAGCAGGCTGGTTCCCTTCGCAGTAAAGGTGTAACTACCGTCACTCAGGTTGCCGGGAACTGAGAATGACCAGATCCCCAGCAAATCGAGAGTTTTGCCTAGCGAGACTCCGTTTTCGAAGACTTCGACTACCGACGCGATGGACCCCACGCCGTTTAAGACGATTTTCGTGCTGCTCGTCGTTCGGTCCGTGGAACTCACTCCGGTGTCCGGACTGATTGCTTCAATAGTGGGGGTGGGGGCGAGAATTTCGTCAAAGGTTCCGCCACCTTCAGCCACGCCCCCACCACTGCTCGGTGTTTTGCCGTTGGCCTTCGTCGTCTTCGGCGGTGTCACGGTCGGACTGGTCTTGGCCCCCAGATCGAGAATCAGCCCATAGCTCCCCACACTAAATGGTGATGTGTCTGCTCCTTCCACCTTGACGTAATACGTCTGACCGCTCGTGACATTTCCCACGGAAACACTCACCGTGGTTCCATATTGATTCAGTCCCGTGGCAGTTCCTAGAATCGTCTTTTGATCGGCGGCATACACTGTCAACTTCGGAGACAGCAGGCTGAGCCCGGTCGACTGGACCGAAACGATCATTGTATCAGCAGTCCATTTCGGCACGGTGACTGCGTAAAAATCAACATCAGTCGTAGCTGTCAAATCCAAGTCCGAGATCACCGCGCTGCTTTTGGTCCTAACCAGTTCTGAGGTCACATCCGTGGCTGTTGTAATCGTGTTGTTCGGAGCCGCCGCGTCGTAATCATCTGCGGAACGGGCGGCGTTGCCACTATAGATGCTGCGAATTCCAGCAATGTCGTCCGCCGAGAGTTTCGGTTTGACCCCGTTATAGCTGGCCCACAATTCCGCACTGCTGGAGGCGGATGTATGGTCCAGTCCTAACGCATGACCAAACTCATGGACTGCGACCGTGAACAAATCGTAGTTCTGCCCGATTCCGTAACTCGCTCCGGTGTTGAATACGATATCACCCGCGACCGAATAGTTATTATCGGGAGGCGGCATATACGCGCCGGCCAGAGAGGAGTTTCCGAAGTTGTAACCGCCAATCCGAATATCGCCGAATCCAGGGTCGCCCTGCTCGTTCTTTCCAGAGCCACTCGCTGCACCATTGTCGCTCACGACGACGAAATTGATGTCCGTCGCCTGAGCCCAAACTTGGGCAGCACGCAATATTTCAGACTGCCAGCGTCCATTCAAATCCGAGTTTCCGTTGAACGCCTGATTCAGGTTGCTGTTCACGCCCCCCAGATTTGTACCATCTGGCTCAAAACTGATTGTGATGACCGCGGCACTGGGCCAGGCATCTCCTGATGCTGCGAACAGCACCAGGCGTGACTCCAACGTTTCTGGCGCAGCGCACATCATTCCGGTTTGAATACTGCGAAGTCGCCGTTTTGACTTGTCCTTTGATAACTGTAAGTTCTTCCGGAAAAATCCACTGATCATTCTCGACAGGCCCATGTCATTCCCCGAGTTACTGTTTCAAGAGTCACGCTTTCGGGGGAAGCATAGAATGTGATGAATTATTGTCAAAAAACGACCTTGTTCTACTCGCACGAGCCGTTTTGCAACATGAAAACACGACAAGCGATATGGGAAAACCCTTATGTCGCGATTTGGTGTTGTTTATTATCAACATAAGAGACGCTGGTCATTCGCGACCATGCGACTGACCTCATAGACCGCTGCTGTATAGTCGCAACTAACTGCCACGTAATATGTTGCGTCTTCTTGTTCGCTGGCTGGCAGCCGTCAAAAGAGGGGCGGTAAGCGTGGTTGCCGGCATTGCGATATTCGGAGATTTATTTTGAAATCCAGTTTGCTTTAACGTGATTGTATGGATCTGTTTCGTCGCGGCATTATCAAATTCGAGGTAAAACACTGCAGTCAGAGGCTGTTCAGTGCGCGCGTGTAGATTGAGTAAGTGTGCTTGAAGGACGAAAATATGAATAACTGTCGAATTCATCGACCGGGAGGGCGAGACTGTACAGGCGAAAGTTGGATATTGACACGAACGTGACGTCTTCCGTGATTTGTTTCGACTTTTGAATGCGACAAAATGCGGACATTTATGATCCCGGAGGGATCCCAGAAATTAGCCGGGCCGTTGAGCGTACTCGCGACACCCCGGTTCCGGTCCGAATTGAATTCTCGATCCCGGAGGGATCGCAGACTGAACGACGACCTATCTGCGACCCCTTCCGGGGTCGAGGAAAGGCAACAATCGCTAACCGGGGGTGTCGCTGACGCTTAACCCTGTTGTTTATACATAACTTTGTCAATTTCCCCATTGGAATTTTGACCATCGGCACCGAATTTGCGCAATGCAGCGGAAGTGGATAGGACCATTTCAGCAGCAGGGAGCAAAA
>JAQGHT010000705.1 GCA_028291565.1 Planctomycetaceae bacterium
CAATCCGAAACATTCCTGGCGCAAGTTCTTCCACCAGGGTTTCTTCAAGTGAGTGCGGCTCTTGGGGTAGGGACTCAGGCAGAATGACCACAGTTTCCAATTCCGCAGGCCCGCAATTTCCTTGAAAAGGGTCGACCGTATGGTGCCAGCTGGATTCAAGGAAAATCCAAAGATCGATTGGCTCTCCCAACAGGGCGCGGAACGCAACCGTGATGTCGTCCAGGGACTGGCTGATTGTCGAATTGGTCATTTCAGAGATCCGCATGGGATTCGGAGACTTCCTCTGCGACGCATTGATCACAGTCGGGAGCAGTCATTCGGAACCGGTCATCCCTGATTGTCAAAGACCGGAGGGACGCCTCGCCACCATGCGACAGCCGTCGGATCGAACAGGATCGCTTCGCCAAGAAGGTGAAGAATTCAGATTCTGAGGGCGCCAACTCTCGTAAGCATAGGTCAATTTCGCTCCGGAGCGCGCGATTTCGTTGCCAAAATGCCTCGCGGCCACAAACCCCTTGTCCATTTAGTAGGGATTTGCGGCGTCTGGCGAATTTGTTTCGGAAAAACAACAAAAACTGACCTCCATCCTTGAAATTGTGACCTAAGTTTGAAATGACGGCAGCGGACTTGACTTTCTCAAGGTCTGCGACTGCCGCGAAACGACTCTCCCATCTCGTGGCCAGGAGAATTTAGAAATGAACGTCAGAAAAGTCAGCAGATCTCAACTTCGTAGCGGTTTCACCTTGGTGGAACTCGTTGTTGTGGTGTTAATAATGGGGATTATCGCCGCCGTGGCATTACCCAAGATGACATCCAGCACTCTGGTCGCCAAGACGAATGCCGCCAAGCAATCGTTGGCGACGGTTCGAAGTGCCATCGAGCTTTATAAGGGCGAGCAGGGGGCATATCCTCCCGACTCGACCACGTTGCAAACGGTGTTGAAGCCGTACTTGAAGGGGCAATTCCCCGCTGCACCGATTGGTGCCAATGCCGGTAGCACGGGCGTTGCTGTGGGCCAGGATCCACCCGCCGTTGTGACCGGAGGATTGGGCTGGGCCTATACCGCCTCGACCGGTGACTTCTACATGAATGACACCTCCTCGTTGGCGTGGTAGTTCTTGATTTGCGTCTGCTGATCCATCTGACGGGGTCATCTCGACATAAAGGGCCTCAGGAATCGCGGGAGTCCTGAGGCCTGTCGAGTTCGCTTGGAGCCATCATGTTATCAACCGAAACCACTTCATCAACTTCCGTCCTGGTGGCGGAAGATGATCGCGTGATTTCTGATGTGATTCGCTTCAACCTGGAACGCGCCAGATACCACGTGACTGTGGCCCGCAATGGGACTGAAGCCTGGGCACTGTTGCAGACGAGAACCTTCGATGTCCTCGTCACGGATTACCAGATGCCCGGGATGACAGGTGAAGAAGTCTGTCGAGCATTTCGGACAACTTATCCACAAACCCAACTTCCAATTATCTTTCTATCCGCCCGCGGCTTGGAATTAAACGTCGCGAAAATGCAGGAAGAACTTGGAATCCAGACACTATTATATAAGCCATTCAGTCCTCGCGAGCTCGTGGAAGAGATCGCGAAGTGTGCCAGGAAGTCCATTGCTCTGCTCTGATCGGCCGTTGGTCTGATGAGCAGTTCATCTATCCATCCGACCGACGCCCTCGCCCCCACGATGCGGAAGCCATGGAACTGCGTTCAAAGAATCAACCCCTCGCCCGGCGTTTGCTCGGCCATTACCTGATGTTTGGCCTGACGAGTATCGTCGTGGTCTCCATCGGATGGATGCTGCTGGGACGCTCGCTGCTGCTCGGAGGTGAAGAGCGGGAACTGGTCAGCCGCATTAACGAAGTGCGCTCCCTGATCGTCGCGGACCAGACTCGCAATGGTGGAATTGGTACGAAAACACTGATTCAATTGCTGGGCTCCGAAGAATGGGTTGCTTACGCAGGTGTCATTGGGGCGGATGGCAAATACACGGCTCACTCAAAGCCCGGACGCGTCGGCAAGTCCGGCGAACCGCATTTCATCCATGACGAAAACGAATCTGTAGTTGAACGTCACATCTTCTGGAACGACGGCCAGCGACAATGCGAGTATTGGGCACCATTGGTCTCCTCAGACCGCCGTTTTGGCTGCTTGCAGGTGGGTGTGGTCGATCATTCACACGCCGGCTCGTTCGAGCGACTGACGAATTGGTTACCTTACGCGGTCGTGACACCGATCTTGATCCTGGCGATCGGCGGCATTTTCTTAAAGGGCACCGCCCGAACGAATGCTGCGATCGAAGATCAACTCTGTGCCGTTTCGGCCAATAGCGCATTATCGGAATTCCGGCTCAAACCACTCGACGAACCCAGTCCCACCGCCATTGGCTGGAATCGAATTGTTGAACGCGCCCTCGGGCAGCGCGCGGCATCCAATCTGGAAACCAAGCTGAGCCAGTCGCTGGGAAGTCTGCACGAGAAACGCTCCGAGCGAATCCTCAACAGCTTGTCCGACGGTGTCGCCTTGACGGATAAGGACGGGTGTATCATTTTCACGAACCGTCCGTTTGGTGTCTTGTTGCAACAGCCATTCGACGCTTCAAGAATGCGAGGCCGCCCGATTCAGGACGTCTTTCCGCCAAGTGCAAACCTCCAGATGAGCCTGAGTCAGGAATCTCGTCCAGTCGTATTCGAAATCCAGTTGGGGGCCGCATTGACTGACGGCGTCCTACGCGTGGGACGATCTCCATTACTTGGTGAAGATAATACGTTTGTCTCGCAACACCTCTGGACCGTTCGCGATATCACGCAACAAAAGCTGTCTGACGAGATGCGGAATCAGTTCGTCTATTCCGCGACACATGAACTCCGTACGCCGTTGACGAACATCAAAGCCTACGCCGAGACCTTGACGCTGAACGAGATCGCAGATCCGGAAATGCAAAAGGGCTTTTTGAACATCATCAATTCTGAGGCCACGCGTTTGGCGCGGTTTGTCGAAGAGTTGCTGAATGTCAGTCAGATGGAAGCGGGGGCCATGTCCCTTGTGCGTTCCGAAGTGGAAACGGAGCGACTGTTGCTGGACGTCGCCGAAAAGGTCCGGCCTCAGATGGTTCAGAAACAGATTACGTTTGAAACTCTGCTGCCGCCGAAGCTTCCCAAGCTGCACGTCGACAAAGACAAATTCGTCGGCGCGCTTGTCAACCTGCTCAGTAATGCGGCGAAATATACTCCAGACAACGGACGTGTGGCGCTGAAAGTCGTCACGGGCGTGAAAGACATCCAGATCAGCGTGGAAGATACCGGGTTCGGAATTAGTGAAGAGGAACTGCCAAAGTTGTTCACCAAATTTTATCGCAGCGCCGACGTGCGGGTCCGAGACGTCCCAGGCAGCGGCCTGGGGTTGGCATTCGCTCAGGAAGTCGCCCGTTTGCATGGTGGCAAGCTGGTTGTCCATAGCGAATTGGATAAAGGCTCGCAGTTCACAATGACGGTACCAATTTGACAATTTAACAAAACACCATCCGGCTGATGCCGGACGCTTGCCATTGACGGAATAGATCTCAGGAACTGCCATGTTTGAACATACTCGCGTCGGAGCTGTTGACATCATTCGTGGCAGCGATCCGATCAATCTGCCCAATGTCAAACAGCTGACTGGCGTGTTGGACGAGTGCCTGTTGACGCGGCAACCGCGCGTGGTGTTTGATTTGGAAAAAGTTTCGTTGATTGACAGTGCCGGATTGGATTTGCTGCTGGACTTTCAGGACCGCTGTACCGAGCGTGGTGGAGTCATGAAGCTCGCCGCTCCCACACCGCTGTGCCGTGATATCCTGACCGTCACTGATGTCGTGGCTCGATTCGAAATGCACCTCGACAGTCTGTCTGCGATCGGGAGTTTTGCACAATGACAACAAACACGTTTGTCGCTCCCGAATTACCAGCAGGCGCGAAAAGCGGATCGCAACTTCGTGGTCGCGGCGGTTGGAAACAAGGTCCGCCCACCGGTTCCGCGCCCCTCGGGCAAAGGCTGGTCCAGGCGGAGTTAATTACGGCTGAAGAATTGGAGACGGCACTCAAACAACAATCAGCCAAGAATCTTCAGCTCGGGGAATCGTTAGTTGACCTGGGTTTCATCAAGGAAACCGAATTGTTGCCGTTTCTGCAGCGGCAATTGTCGATTCCCGCAGTTCAGTTGCGAGATGGTTTGATCGATCCGCTCGCCGTTCCGTTGCTGCCGCGTGCAAAAGCGGAAGCCTTGAACGCGGTGGTCATGTTTAAGGTCCGCGACCGTGTGACCGTCGCGATGGCCGAACCCCAGAACTTGCAGCAGATCGACGAACTCGAGCGGATTACGAAGTTCAAAGTCCGGCCGGTAATCGCGCTTCGCTCCGAAATCCAGCGCATGATCAGTCGCTGTTACCAGGCGGGGTTCGAGGTTGATGTTGTCACGGCCGATCTCGAAGAGGGGGCTGTCGAGTTTGACGTCGACGCCATCGAGATGAGTCTGGCGGACGTCGAGTCGCTCGCCGAAGGCAGTCCGATCATCAATCTGGTGAATTTCATGATCGTGCATGCCGTTCGGCAAGGTGCGAGTGATATTCATATCGAGCCAGGTTCGAAACATACTGCGATCCGTTTCCGTATTGATGGCCAATTAAGGGAGGTCCTGCGACCCCGCCGGGATTTTCATCCTGCGATCATCTCCCGCGTAAAACTGATGGCAAAAATGGACATCGCCGAACACCGGCAGCCTCAGGACGGTCGCATGCACGTCGTGGTCGAAGGCCGCGAAATCGACCTGCGAGCCTCGACGTTGCCCACCGTACTCGGTGAAAAAGCTGTTCTGCGTATTCTTGATAAGCAAAATGTCACGTTCAATCTCGATCAACTCGGCGTCCCGGAACGACAGCTGGTGCAGGTCAAGCAGATGCTGGCGAAGCCTTACGGCCTGATGCTGGTCACCGGTCCCACTGGCAGCGGCAAGACGACCACTCTGTACTCGGCTTTGGAACTCATCAAGTCGGTCACGCGAAACATTATTACAGTAGAAGACCCGGTTGAGTACCAGTTGGAATTGATCAACCAGGTGCAGGCCGACAGTGCTACGAATATGACTTTTGCGAGTGCCTTGCGTTCGATTTTGCGGCAGGATCCTGACGTCATCATGGTCGGTGAGATTCGAGATCGCGAAACGGCTGAAGTGGCGATCCAGGCCGCGCTGACCGGACATCTCGTGTTGAGCACACTGCATACGAACGATAGTGCGGCCGCCGTGACGCGACTTCTGGATATGGGTATTGTTGGATACAAAATCGCAGCATCACTCGTGGGCGTCATTGCCCAGCGACTCGTACGAAATATCTGCCAGCATTGTAAGACGGCTTATTATCCGCCGGCCGAAATCCTGGAAATGATTCGCTACGAGGGAGATCGACGGCGGCAGTTCACACGCGGCACGGGATGTAACGAATGCCACGATTCTGGCTGCCGCGGCAGAACCGGCATTTACGAAGTGCTAATGTGTACGCCTGCGTTGCGTGATCTGATTTCCGATGAAGCGAGTGTCGACGCCATTCGAGCCTGCCATCGCAGCCAGGGTGGCGAAACACTGCTGCATGCAGGAATTCGACTTGCTGAATTGGGTCGCACGAGTCTTGACGAAATCATCAGTACGGCATTTTTTGAGTAGTCAGCCATGCAGTTCTCCTATTCCGCGAAGTCGATGCAGGGGCAATTGTCGAACGGCACCTTAGATGCCGACTCGATTGCCACTGCGCGCCAGCAGCTTCGCGAACGCGGCTTGTTCCCACTGAAGCTGGCTCCCCTGGCGGAGAAACGCGCTCAAATCGTCGTGGCTCGACGTGGCATCTTCAAGGCACGCGTCAAAAAGCCCGAAATCATGTTGTTGACGTCGCAACTGGTGATTATGTGCAGTGCGGGCGTTGACCTGGCGGAATCCTTGCATAACGTCGCGGCCAATTGCAAAAATCCCACCCTGAAAGACGCACTCGACTCCATATATCAGGATGTCTCACAGGGGCTGTCTTTCTCAGCCGCCATGAAAAAGCAAACAGGCATTTTTGGCGAAGCCTACGTGGCCAGCATCGCCGCGGGTGAGGCATCCGGCAGAGTCCCGGAAGTCCTGGCGCGCATGGCGGCCGTCCTGCAAAATGAAATCAAACTCAGCACAACCGTCAAGTCGGCCATGGCGTACCCGCTCGTGCTGATGGGTGTGTGCGTCATCGTGATTATCGCACTCGTCTTATTCGTCTTACCAAATTTTGAAAATGTCTTTATTGATATGGGCGTAACGCCCCCACCAAGTACCCAGCTGTTGTTGGGATTCTCCGCCGAATTGCGGCGGCACATCTGGCTGTGGGGTGCAGGGGCGGTAGGTGGAATGTTTGTCGCTTTTAAGATCTTGTGGACTCCCACCGTGCTGCGGTATCTCGAAAACGTCGCCATGCAGATGGTCCTCTTTGGAGATGTGCTCCAGTCACTGGTCGCGGGACGCCTGTTTGTAATGTTGGGCACAATGTTGCAAAGTGGCGTCCCCTTGATTCAGTCTTTACAGCTCTGCCGCTCTGCAATGGGAAGTATTTGTTATCGTGAATTGCTGGACGAAATGCAGACAGAGGTTCTCAATGGACGCAGCATTGGCCG
>JAQGHT010000725.1 GCA_028291565.1 Planctomycetaceae bacterium
TGCGTTTCGACTTGGCTACCATCCGCCGCAGTCGCGAAACGACGAGGAGATCGTTATGACTCAGACAACTCAAGAGAGGAATAAGGCGTTCGTACTTGAGGCTTTTTACACATTGTTCAACAAGCGAAACGACGTCGTGGCCGAGCGGTACTGGTCGCCCAACTACATCCAGGACCAGGCGACGCAGCAACAATCCAAGAGCGGCAGGCCGATGTATGGCGACTCGTTTCCAGTGTACCGGTAGAAGGTCCGCCGAGATCCCGAACGATCATTTAATTAAAATCCCCCCCCGCCAGAATCGAGGTTCCACATGATTCGTATCCATTGCCTCGTCGGTCTGATCCTGCTCGTCGCGACGTCAACGGCCACCGCCGATCCGAAACCGTTCGCCGGCAAGGAAAGCACCTGGAATACGTTCAAACGCTTCGACTTCAAGGTCGATGGCAAGGACGCGATCGTGGTCGTTCCCGAAAAGCCTGCCCCCGGCTCGCCGTGGCTCTGGCGGGCCGAGTTCTTCGACGCCTTCCCCAACTCCGACATCGAACTGGTCAAACGCGGCTGGCACCTCGCCTATCTCGGCGTTCCCAATCAATTCGGCGGCCCGAAGGCCATGGCCGCGTGGGAGAAGTTCCACGACGTGCTCGTCAAGGACCACGAACTAAATCCCAGGCCCGGCATTCTCGGCATGAGCCGCGGGGCGATGTATGCGCTGGCGTGGGGCATTGCCCATCCTGACAAGACGCTCGCCATCGACCTCGACAACGGCTTCTGCGAACCGCGAAACTGGCCCGGTGGAAAACTGACGCCCGAATCGGCCGGCGAGTGGAACAACCTTCTCCAGGCATACGACTTCAAGAACGACGCCGAGGCGCTCGCGTACAAGGGTTGGCCCCTCGACAATCTCGCCACGCTCGCCAAGGCGAAGGTGCCGATACTGCTCGTTTACGGCGACGCCGACAAGGTAGTGCTGCCCCAGAAAAACTCCGAGGCGCTCTGGAACCGCTACCAATCGCTCGGCGGCCCGATCGATCGCCGCATCAAGAAGGGCGGCGACCATCACCCGCACAGCCTGCCCGACCCTGCGCCAATCGTCGAGTTCTTCGAAAAGGCGGCGAAATGAGTTGGAGTTTCGCCTTCGGGCGGCTTTCATGGGCTCGATGCAATCATGGAATGGGAGATCTTCGGCGCCCAAGTCACGTCCTGTCTTGAGATCCTGGAACGCCATTTTTACCCTCGTGCGACAGACCGTCGAGGAAATGCTTCCTTGCGGGACGGTGGATGGCAAACGACTGTTGGGGCCGATCTTCACGGCAAAACCCTTGGCGTTCTTGGTTTGGGGAATATTGGTTCGAGTGTCGCGGAAATCGGAAAGACTTCTGGGATGAATGTGATTTCGTTGAGCCAGAATCTCACGAAGGAAAGAACCGAGGCGTCAGGCGCGCAGTAGGCTAACAATGAGGAATTGTTCGGTGAAGCTGATTTCCTGACCATACATCTGGTACTGAGTAACCGAAGTAAGGCCACAGTAGGAAAAGCGGAACTCGCTTTAATGAAGCCAACGTCATTTTTGGTCAATACGGCGCGTGGGCCGATCGTCGATGAGGCAGCACTTATTGAGACGCTGATAGCCCGAAAGATTGCAGGAGCCGCGATTGACGTGTTCGACCAGGAGCGATTGCCGGCCGAGCATGCATTCCGCCGACTCTCAACTGTCCTCGCCACACCCCATATGGCATACGGATCGCGGTCATTGTACGAGATTTTTTATGGGGACTCAGTAGCGAATATCAGAGCGTGGATCGAGGGAGACGCGTGCTGGCAACGGGACGCGAAGTTTGAACCGAACATCGGCGATCGAAATATGACAGATTACAATCCATATACGGTCTTCGGAATTGTCCAACCGCCAATTGCAGCAAGCGACTCGGGGATGGAGTTTCTCAACAAAATACGTTCAGCCGAGCATCCGGCTCCCCCATTCTCTAATGTGACGGATATTTGGCCGGTCGAAATCGAATTGGGTCGAGTCGTCTTTGAGGCAATGTCGTCGAGCCGGTTTTATAACCCGATGGGGATCGTGCATGGTGGTTGGTTGTCGACGTTACTCGATAGTGCGATGTGTTGCGCCGTGCATTCGATGCTGAAATCAGGGCAGGTCTGCACAACGATCGAGATGAAGGTGAACTTCGTCCGTCAGGTGACCGAAGAAACGGGGAAACTGCGATGTGAAGCAAAAATCGTTCACTTTGGCGGACGCATTGCTACGTCCGAAGGGAGAATAGAGGACTCGAATGGAGCGCTAATAGCGCACGGATCCGAGACATGTATGATCATTCGACGCTAACGAGACCATTCACGACGGGAAACACTTCCCGAACGCCAGTAACAGCCTTGGCGATCCGTTGATGCGTATTTTCCGAAGCAGCAACACCCAAAGCAGTCTCAGCTCCTTACCAACCCGTTTGACGGATTCAAGGTCGGGAACACCGATCTTTCTTCCAATGTCAAGGCTTATGCCCCGCCCTACGCGGATTGCAAGCTCGTATACGGCCACATCGAAGACCACTTGGCCAGTTGGATCGAGGATGCGATTACGATTCGGGCGAAATATTGACCACCGGCTCCCAAAAGAAAGCGGCGGCGAAACATAAGGATCATTCCTGCTTCGACTTACCGTCGATGAAAAAACCAAAACGCCCCAACCCGTTTCCATCGCCGCAGTTACTGAGTTCAAATCCCTTCGCCATTGTCTGTTAATTCGTGCGAATATCAAAAATGGGTCGAGCCGATCTTCGTCCACTCAGCTGGCTTCAGAAACGACGCGGCGACGGGTTAAGAGGGCCACACTTGCATGGCCAGCGCCGCAACCAGCCGCAACTCATTCTCAGTCGCCCCGCTGGCCGCATGAACTGCCAGGCTGCCCAGCACTGTTGCGGTGTACCGTGCGAGCGTCGCGCAATCGGTCTCCGCCGGCAGATCCCCGTCCTGCATGGCCCGATTGAACCGCTCGTGTAACGTCTTTACTATCGCTTGCCTCAATTGTGCCAGCTGGGGCCGGAATTCTGAGCCTTTCTTTTCTCTCGAATAGAACCGGCATGGAATGACGCCAGTTTCGGCTGGGAAAAGGCACTGAATGCTCCAGCCATGACTCATAGAAGATCCAGCGCTTTACTACGACAGTCTTTTGGTCCCGAAACAGTTAAATTGAAACGGAAGTCAAAAAGATGCCCCGACAACTTGTCGCTCGCCGCTTGTAAATCGTCTTAACGCTCATGCAGCTGGCTCGCCGACGACTCTAAGACGCGACTTTGTGGCACCTGGTCGCGCCCCCCAAATGTGCAAACGACGCCGTGCTTTACCTCGGAATACCATTGCCGATTGAAATAGATGGCGAGTTCACAGTGCTCTACCCCGCCGATCCTTATTATGAGGACGGCGAACAGAGAGCAATAATCGAACAGGAGCAAGCGGATGCAGTTCGTCATCTCGCCCGCCGGTGGTCAACGCTCAATCCACTTGAAGTCGCAAAAACACTCATGTCCTTTGTTAAAGAGGCCGGTTATCAACGTCGAATGTGGCCAGACCACTCTGAATGGGTTTGCTCATTGATTGCAGACCTCGTCGATGCCCCTCGACCTTGGCTGGAAGCTCTCATCGCAGAAGACGCCGGTGGATTACACATCCTTCCATTTCTCAGGCGAATCACCAACCAGAAACTGCGAGACTGGTTGAACTATGTCGTCGAGTGCTTGAATTCAGAGCCTTATTCCGGAGCCGCAGTTGTTGTGCTTCTTGAATTGCCAGATCAAGCGGAACCATTAGAAACGGATTTGTTCGTCAAGTTGAAAGACTGGCCAAAACTGGTATCACGGGCTCTGATGGATGGCTCCGCGTCAATCGCACGGATCAAACGACTTCTGCGCACCGACGATATCGAACTGAAGTCGCAAACGGTGGAAGGGCTTTGGAACAAAAGCAAAGAAGCGGGAATCCCAATTGAAATCCTTGATTTGTGGAGAGATGCCGTAATTCACGGGCACATTCCGGATTACTATCTTTCACAGATTCTTGCCGCCGACAGCCAACTCGCCTACGATTGGTTGCTGAATAGAAGCACTCGTGACATTTCGCATTTCAGAGACGAAAAACATGCAATTCAACCGGCAGTGTCTGTTTTATCGCCAATACAAAAGCGATCGATACTCGAGCAAGCGTCCGACGAAATCTTCCGTTCACAGAGGATTGTTGCGGCGATAATCGGCGACGATGTTGAGTTATACCGTTGGTTTCTTGGCACCAGCGATCACCGACGATTACGACTTGCACCTTTGAGTCGCAAACCGAACCAGAATTGGGCAGAAATGGCAGTGACTGCTTAGAATTCCCGCGAATCCACCGAACAAATCGAGCGAGAGTCCTTTAGTAAAACGTCCGGAAAGATGGGACCTGTTCCATCAAAGTACGAAACCGCCGCAACCTTGTGGATTGACCTAATGCAGCATAAAGACCCCCGCATCGTCGCATTGGCGCAAACTGGAAAACGACTCTGCGACGATGCTGCCGAAGAATGGCGAAAAAGACAACAATTGGAAGATTTTGAAGAGACCTACACCAAATAATGCTGAACTGACCTTGGCTTCTCCGAGGCCGGTGAGCACACCATCGCAAGCGAAGAATTGAGGCGACTGCTCCGCGATCTCTTGAGTGTCGGGGGCACCGCATGATTGATGTGCGAATCGGACAGGCCAAGGTGGACATCAACGTACGTTTCCGTGAAGCGGCCTCAGAGAGCGCTGCCCAGCTACCTCCGGATATGCCGAGGAATTCGGAGAGATCCGCACCGTTATGCGTGAAATCTGTCAGCAGACGAAGACCGTGTTGCTTCAAATTCCGTCTCAATCGTTTGGCGATGGATTCAAAATGCTCCCAGTCGGCAATAGTATCGAAACGTACGCACAACCGATTATTGTCCCGGTGCAGTCCAAGTGCCCACAGTGGATCGCCGTTGTCGAGCTCCCAGTTCCGGAAAAGCAGACGTGTTTCCCAAAGCCACTTTCCAATGAATTTGCCCAGCCGAGCCAATTCATCTCCGCATACGCTAATGCGAATCGAGGCACGGGATTCGAGATTTCAGAGGCCGCTGTAAGTTCTACTATCGACGACAACTCTCGAAACCGCGATTAAGGGAGTGAGTCTTCCGTTTTCGACTCGACAAGTTGACCGCCTGCGGCATGCCAGCACAGCAGTATCTCTTGTTCGAGGCCACGCCGATGCCGGTCGAATAAATCTACCATCCGTCGAACATAGGAGTTCGACGGATGCGCACGAAGTCGGTTGAGAAACTGCGACTGATGTGTTACGAGCTCTCGCTTACCAAATTTCGGCAACAATTCGTCAATCGTCGGCGGAGCAAAACTTGTGACGCGATCGGAACAGGCGTCAACAAGACGAAGATATTGGCAGACGCCCACTGGATCGTAATCCCCCCAATGAGTGATACGACACTGAGCCATTGCTGGAGATGCCAGCCACTGCAACAGGCGGGCGGACGAGTTTCCACTGCCAAAAATTGCGAGATCTGCTTTTGGCAATACGACGTCATACCGCCAAAAGGCATCCTCATTTTCAACGACAACAATATCACCAGCAAATCCCCAAGTTCGCTCATTCGAGAGCTGAATTGCAGCCACTCCGGCTTGATTTGTCAGATCGCTCACATGAATCCGATCTTCGTCATCCGTCGAATAAATCTCAATGCCCGGTTTGATCGATCGGACGAGAATTCCTTGCCCGATCCCTTTGCGTACGGCTTTCGCGTCGGCCAGCATTACGACTGATGTTGCGCGGTCTGAGACAGCGGAGATGTCTACATCCAAGCCTTGAGGCAAGCGTGCACCGACAAATTTGTTAAAGGCTTCCTCCGATCTGACACAGAGAACTAATCCTCGTCTGCTAGTTGGCCTTTTGAATTCTACCGCTCCACATGTCTGCAATGCAGCTAAAACCTCGGTGCAATTCTTGGGAATCGCCGATTGGGGTATGCCGGATGATTGCGAATCACGCAATCGACGCAGAAATCTTCGTTGAGTCTCATTCACGGATAGGTTCCGCCGGACGTGGCCGTTTTATTGCGTGATAAGTCTTGTGTCGATCGATGTAAAACCGACCGTCTCGATCTTGCCCCAAACTGTAAACCGTCACCTGTGGGTGGGCAAGCGGCTCAAGATGGATTCGGGGGTCCGCGGTAATAGGAATAATCCCTTTCGATACCGCCAATGATGCGGTTGCCTCCAGGTTTGAATCATCGAGTTCCCCCAGTCCATCGATATAGAAATGTAGTCGGTAATCCTGATTTTCTGCCACCGCTCGGATCAAGTGAATAAAGATCATCGCCTTCACTGTCATTCCTGTGCCCGTGCTTCCAATCTCATCCAACGACGAGGCTTGATGCCAGCTCTCGTCGGTTTTCTGAATTCGGATGCGGAGTTCGAATAACGATTCAAGTTCGATCGGCTCGTTTCGCTCGATCATTCGGCGAAGCTGCGTTTTGGCAAAGTCGATATCGTCTCGATTTTGAAACAGGCTGCCCTGCCTGGCCAATGCCTCAATTGCTGAATAGGTATCATGTTTTACTTCGAGAGCAAGATGAACGGTCCGAAGATTGCTCACTTGGTATGATTTCAATCCCCGATTGATTCGTTCCACCGCCGTCCTGATACTGCTTACGGCATTCACGATTGCGTTGAACCTGGCGCCTAACGTAGTGAACAAAGCGTCCCAGTTCTTCAATGATGCTCCTTCAAGTTGGTTCAGCGAGTCTCTTGTTTCGATCAACCGGCTCCATTCATCTTCATCATTGTTGAAATAACGCTGCTGCATTTCGAAATGCCGAGACTTAGCCGCAATTTTTTCCTGCAACGATCTTAGTTGATGGCGTTCTATTTCGATCTGTCTAATTTCTGCAATCAAACCGTTTAACCGATTTACCGCAGAACCAATAAATCGTCCCAAATCTTGCGGCCGGGCGGACGTTTGCTCGTCGAGCCCGCGGCCATCGAATGACCATCCTTCAAGCCCTACGCGATCGTAACCTTGCTGAAATTCCCGCATAAGCGATTCGAGTTGTAAACGACTGCCTTTCATTACGCCGAGTTCGGAGTCGACCCGTTCCTTGTCAGCAAGAAGAGATTTTATTAACTGCTCCAAGTTGATAATCTCGCTATTCCCGTCAACCACGCTCCGTTTAGCCCCTGCCAATCGCAATTCCAACTCTGACCGTGCGGCCCAAGCCATCGCGTAGGAATCGTGTTCGTTTAACTCTCGGGAACGTTCATCGCAGTCTCGTCGCAGTTTGTCGAGCGTAAGTTGTGCCAGACTTTGGTCCTCCGCAGCGCGGAGCAGCAATAATTTGTCGTCCAATTCCTGTCGATCAAGTGCGATCTGGTTTCTTAGATTTACAGGGTCACGCATGGCATTGAAATCAGGCCCCGAAGTTTCCGAAACATTGACTTCAATCCCAGCGTCTGTGTAGATATTTGCCCGCGTGTTTTGACAGATATTGCGAATTCGGACGATCAGCTCATCGCGTTTCTTGACCGTCACGCTTTCTCCAACGACCAGTTTAAGTAATCCGGGATTGATGATGCGAAAAGCGGAATCGAACTCTGACTCCGTCAAACCAGCACGGAACAACTCAGCGGCAGCTGTCTTTTCCCATTGCAATAATGCCTTTTCATCGATCTCGATTCGCTGCGTTAACCCGTCGATACGCCGTCGAAGCGTCTGAAGATCGAGCGATTTGGACTGCTCGAGTCGTCTTGCCTGCACTGCAATTTCCTCTATCTCGCGTTCTTTATTCTCACGCATTGACTCCAAAAACTCTGCGGAATAGGGAGACCATTTCTTGTGAGCATCGAGCAGTTCTTGCCATTGCATTTCAACGACGCGCAGTGACGATTCCAGTGCCCCTTGCCGTTTTAGAGCACTTTCTTTCTTGAATTGCGCCTCTTGCTGTTCTCGTCTGAGGCGTTCTATATCAGAATTCGAATGAATAAGTTCCGAATCGATCAAAACCAGACAGCGTCGATGGTCATGCAAAACGATTGGCATCATATCGACAATCGTCTTCGTGAGTTCATCAAGCCGTTTCCGCAGATCACGACCGCTGTCAATCTCGCCAGCGACCTCACGAATGAAATCAAGTTCCAACTCAGCCGATTCAGCTCGGTCGAATTCAACTTTGTATTCAGCAGCAACATCAATTCTGCGTTCGCCCAAATCCCGTGCATGAGCTTCGATAATCAGCTCCTTTAAGGCACGGGCATCGGCGTTTGTCAACGAGAGTAACCGAACAAAGACGTCTCGGAACACCAAGTATTCATCTCGTCGACGAATTGGAACGATGTTAAATCTAGGAACAACCTTGCCATTACTTGACGGAATGTTTCCTGCCAAAACTTGCCACAACTCAGAGTTTTTGACCTTTGCAAGGTGCCGATCCGCCAGTCCCGATCTAACAGCCTCAAATTCGCGGATTTCACCATTGTTGAGATAATCTGCTTCGCGAAATTCACCATCGTACACATAGCGTTCGAACTGGCAACTTCGGAGCTGGCCGAGACCACGCACTAACATGCACTGAATTCCGGAAGTTGTGAGGCACTCAAAAACTAAATAGGACTGATCGTCCCCGAAGTAGTGTTTCCTTGTGTCGTCGTGACTGCGGCGACCAAACTTCATTGAGTTAAAATCATCAACGTACAGGAACTGTATCGCATTGACCAGGGTTGACTTGCCGCGGTTGTTGGGAGCCACGAAATGGACCCCATTGCTGAGTTCGATCTTGGAAAAGAGGTAATTGCCACTGTTAATCAGAACGAATTGGCGAATCCCATAGAATGACTTCACACGTCCTCCAAGTTTTTGGCAATGCCAAATTCGACTATCTCGCTTATTGGTCGACGAAGTCATCTCCGAAACTCTGCGGCAGGCCCGAGTCGCTTTTCGATGATATTCGCTCCTCATCTGCGATTCTCATACAGAGATCGACGAAACGGTATACGGGTGACCGAAATCGAAAACGATCGCTACTGATCATTTCGATGATTCCGAATCGCGACATTGGACGCAGTACCTTTTCTTGCAATGTTTCGGCTGTAACGCCCAATGTGAAAAGCATACTGCGACGTTGCGATGTCTGAAAATGTGGTAACTCGCTGATGTTCAATATCCGTGTCAAAAGAGTCCGTTCCCAGCTTCGCTCAATGTCCTGGAACTTTTTGCTTTCCAGCTCCTGAAACAGAATCAGCATAAAAAGCGTGATCGCTTGGATTCGCTGGGTGGACAAGGAGTTTCCCCCTTTGAGATAGTAAAAACCTTGTCCGTGAAGCACCAATTCATAGCCTAATCCGCGAAGCAAGATCTGATAAAGGTCCTCGTTACGTTCCAAGTCTCGAAAGTCGGCGTGGTCTTCGCGGCAGATGTGCCTGCCACTTCGTAGCGACCGAAACACTTCTGCAAGCCTGGCTGGAAGCTTGAATGCCGATTGCTGAAATTCTTCAGGCTCCATTTCTCATCCCTTTCCATGTCCACCGATTTGCTCGGACCAGAAAGTCGCAATGCTCGTAATCGACCTGATCTTCAGTAGGCTGCGCTTGAACTGGCCGGAGTTCGATAATTGCGTGGAATAGCCGTATGACAGAATCTACATTTACATCGTCGCAGGTGAGCAGAACCCAACCGAGCAAATCATCAATCGATGCGACGTCGCTGAGGCGATCAACAAGGTCTTCGGCCGAGACGGAAAGTTGCAGGATTTCCGGTGACGAAATCGCGACACGCGGCAGCTTGCGTGGCTTAATTTGCAATGCCTGACGCAGGTACCGCTCAATTGCTCGATCGCCGCATAACAGTCGATCCCTTTCTTCAATGATTTGCAAATCGCTCTCAAGGGCTAATCGCTGCCACTGCATTAGTCGAATTGCTTCTAACGCTCGAGCGACACCAATCGCAATTCTCGACTCTCGAACGGCCGCCTCGCACAGTGGTGACAACTCACGCCGAGCCTCTTCAGCACGGCGAACGACGGCACGTCGGAGGCAAATAACTTCTCGGTGGATGAATCTGGCTTGTTCGTTGAGTCCAAGGGAATTGATGTCGTCGACCTCGACAATTCGATCACAGCAAGTCGCAACCTGTTCAGTCACGGAATAGAAATCTTCGTTGATGTCCAGGATCCGAATGACGGGCTCCAGGTATTCGTCGTGCAGGGTGATCAGTCGATTGAGCCGGTTTCTCAATGATTTCTGATCTTCAAGCTGGCGGTATCCAACAACTTCAGCTCCAATCCGATCGCAGTTCTCTTGGACGGTCCGAATGATTGTTTGAAACACGTCCTCGATTTCCTGCAGTCGAAACCGAATTGCATCCACGACAGTCTCGCAAAGCGGAAGCTGAGAGGCGGCAATTTGATCACACAGTGCAGAAACGTGAGATCGCAAAGTTTCAATCCAACCTTGGATGACTTTGGGGCTCGCAAGGACGTGACGTTCGAAAAGTTTTGCGATGAATTCGACAAGGAATGCCGGCGCGGCCCACTCACCAGTAGTTTCCACCAAAACGCCAATTTCCCGCATGCGATTAATCAATCTCGTAAGGTTCTTGTCCTCATTTTCGAATTGCCGAAGGAATGCAACAATATCGTCGTCAGACGAAAAGTGTCGACGTTCCCGGCACATCGCGTCCAATAGGCGAAAATGGTTTGCAACAAATGTGATGAATTCCTGAGCGCTTCGGGCCATGACGCCGCAGCCTTTCGTGTTCAACTCCCTCCAATCAAAACGGTTCGATGCTCAACAGTGTACAATGTGACGACTGAATTGAGAATGACTTGCCGGTGCATTCATGCCCTGTTCTTCGAACCGCCACAGTCACCCGAAGTCGAGATTTTCGTCCCGGCCTGTCGGGCGAATTCCAGCTTGGTCGACAGAATGTTCGACGAGTTGAAAAAATCGACACATTTCAACTTGAATCAACCGCCAACAATGCAGACCGTTCAAAATCATGGCCGAAAACGCGAACCAACATTTTGTTCCACAATTTTACTTCAGACTTTTCAACGGGGGCAAACAACAAACCTCGTTACTTCTGACGGATTCAGGCAAGATAATCCCTTGCGCACCAATTAAGGGCCAATGCGCTCGCCACATGTTTTATGGATCCGTCGAAATAGAAAGAGCCTTTTCTCAAATTGAAACGATACAATGCACGGCATTGCGCGCATTGATAGAAGCTGCCGAAGCAAACGACACGCGTAAGTTGTCCGCTGAGCAAATACCGCTTTTGCTTCAAGCCGTCACGTTCCAGAGATCGAGAACATTGCTGGAAGTTGAAAAGCACTCCGACGCCAGTTGTGCCATGGTACTCAAGATGTTCCGAGAACATCTCAAACACGAATATCCCCCTGAAGAAGGAGGGGAGATGGTTAAGGCAATTGACAATGGAGAGGTGATTGTCACGGAAAGCCCAACGAGCTCCGTGCTGCGTCAGATTGACGTCGGTCTAGATTCTGCGGTGTTGCTCAGCGATTTGACGATGGTTGTGCTTCGCAATCGTACGAATCTTCCCTTCATTTTCAGCGACTCACCGGTTGTGTTTTACAACTCGTATTACCGCCGAATCAGTGAGAGAGGGGTCCTCGGGATGCAGACTCCTGGCCTACAGGTCTTTTTCCCATTGAACTCGCGGTTGCAACTCATGCTGATTGACGAAGAACCATATCGAGGGCCGTTCAAATCCGGGGCATTTTGGGACGTCGAATCACCGCGAGATGTAACCCAACTCAACGCACTCCAGTTGTGTCACAGTGGCCGTGCAGTCTATTTTGCCGGAGAGGACCATGCCACCTACGTCCATTCCCTTTTTGAAACTCTCAAGGGCAAATTGCGTCCACCAAATTCAGAATTCCGTGTCCGAACAGACTACGCCATCGACGGAAAGAAAACCGGCGAGGAAGTCTGTCACACATTTGAAAAACAGATTAACCACGAATTGGAACTGTCATTTATCGGTTGCGTTCCACTCGCCCCACAACTCTACACATTCCGGCATCGCGATCCGGAACTTGTTGCAAATTACGATCGACAACCCCCCTCAGAGACCTTCGATGACTTTAGTCTTGTAAGTCCTCACCGCCTGCGGCCAAACATTTAGCAGGCAGTAATCAGCGACACGGAATACGTTCAAAAGCTCTGAAACGAGCTCGCGTTAGGGGCGACCCGCGACAACACAGTTAAGGCTTTGCTTCTGTCCTCTGAAGAGAACATCGCCCAAACCTTGATCGCCTTATCCGGTCGCAACCCATTCGTTTGTAACAAGTTGCGCCTCGCATTGCGGCCAGCGACACTGGCGAGTTGACTCCCAAACTTCAAAATCCACATCACATTGGAGGTCTTATGAGCACGATCACTACCACCGGTCCCGATAACAGCGACGTTACTGCGTCGCTGAGATCTGCGGCCGAGCAGACTTACTCTAGCGTCATTTTCTCCCTGCGTGACCATCCTTGCGTGTCATTTGCTCTCAGTTGCCGCGGCTTTGTTCACTGGTCTCCAGAATTGGATGCGGCAGTGAGGTTGATGCAAATTGTCACGTATCGCGATCCCACTCCGGTAGATCAGGTCATTACCAATTTGGATCCAAGTTGGGTCACTCCACAACGAATCGAAGCAGCTGAAACAGCGCTGATTGATTGCATCTCCTTACTCAAGAACAGTGGTCACCCC
The DNA here is from genome assembly GCA_028291565.1 of Planctomycetaceae bacterium. Classification (GTDB taxonomy): domain Bacteria; phylum Planctomycetota; class Planctomycetia; order Planctomycetales; family Planctomycetaceae; genus JAKFVC01. The sequence continues at coordinate 12,783 of JAQGHT010000725.1, forward strand.
TTTACTCTGCTTGCGCATGTCGATGGACACAGGGAGATTGAATATCACTTCATTCGAGACGGCCAGCAGCTTCCATTGGCTACGATTGCCGAGGCAGTGGCGGCAGACGTGAGATGCTTCGGCCAAAGCTAGCTCGGCATGAAATCAGTCTCCTGCGCGTTTGCAATCGTCAATGTCGTTTGATGTTTGTTCAACGACGGCGACGAATTGCTATGAAACTCTTCCGACACGGGTTCCGCACAAGACATTGATCTGGATGGTGGCGATTCCACTATTTACGGTTTCGCCATCGCTCCGACCCGCGTCGCGAGCGTCGGCCAGGGCTGGTTGGACAGCCTATGGGGGCGTGGTGTCGTGCGACCGCCACGGGGCCTACACACTGCGAAGTCGGGAAACTGCAAGTGTTCCCTATCGATTTTGCCTGTAGAGGCTTCACGAAATCGGTGCGGTTCAACCGTCTGGCAGAAGTCCCGGAATGTCGGTTCATTCCTTCCGAATTTGTCTCAACCCTCGGCTGTGGAGAGATAACTCTGCAAGGCGGAAGTTCGGTCTGCCCGGTACTGCTGCCGCAACTCCGCATCGGTGGCGGCTTGGGTGTGGCGTTCGGCTTCCCGGTGTTGAGACGATGTCCCAGTTTGTTTGTCGAGAGCCGGATCGTCGGATAAATTCAACGTGCGTAAATGGCTCGTCATCTTTGATCTTGTTATGGGCTTTATCTCGACAGCTCCAGTGGTACGGCTGGCAATAAGCCAAATTGCTTTCGAGGGATGTCCTCCATATGATATTCCGATGGACATGACCGGCGGAACCGTTTGCGATTGAGTTGGTCTGTTCGCCACAACTCCCAGAGGATTTTGGTTTTGTCATCCAGAATACCTCTTCGTCCCAAATTCTCCGATCCATGGCACGGTAGTCTGATGTTCGCAGGATGTTGCGTCGGTGGAGTGGCCGTCGATGGCACAGACCGCCATTTAATGCCCAGGTCCCCAAAGCGCACCTAGCCATGAGAGAACCAGATGGAGCACGGTTTTTCAAGACCAATTAATGAAACTGACTTCGAGCTTTTCTGCCTTAGATTCCTTCAATGTTACTGGCCGGATTCGGACCCGCAATGGTTTGGTCGCAAGGGCCAACGTCAGTTTGGAATTGACATAATTGATATGACGACTCGAGCAGTGCCCTTTCGCGCCGCCCAAGTAAAGTTCATTGGCAAACCAGGAGACATCCTTTCACCTGCGGTAATCGAAAACGAAGTAAATGAGGCCAAGAATTTTGTGATCGAAGGAGACCGGTTGTCGGAGTATGTGATTCTGACCACCTCGGAGGCGGACACGCATTGCCAATTGAAAGTGCTTGCCATCAATAGGCAGCATAAGAAGGCCGGCCTTTTCGCTGTCATTCTCCTTACGTGGAATTTGATAGAAGAAATACTCAGAAAGCACCCCGACCTATGGGATCTTTCGATTGACCGGTCTCTTAAGAGCATTCTCGGGCCACTCGAAAATCAAATTGCCCAAATGCCAAGCCAACTCATCATGCTGATGGGGGCGACAAAGTTGGACAACGAATTTGAAACACAATGCGAAGAAACGCTTGCCCGCGCTAAACAACTGGTTGACGGGTTCCATTTCAATGATGCCTTGGAACTGCTTCGCCGCCTGGAAACCGACTCTTGGTCCAGTCTATCCTCAGATGACAAGTACTTGCTGCTGGCCCTTCGAGGCAGGGCATCCTTCGTAAAGGGAGAATGGGACTTTGCTGGGCAATGCTTTATTCGCGCTCGCGAATTCAATAGGGGTAAGGAGCGCGCCGAGATCAACTATGCCGCTGGATTGGAGCTGACAAGACGATCAGTTGAAGCCATCGTTCAAGCCCGCCATGTAATCGCGACGTTTCCAGGTGCAATCCGACCTTGGGCCGTACTCGCCCGTTGTGATTCAGCGGCAAGCCCTGAAGCCCTCTGGGAAGAAATCCCGCTATTCGCCCGTGAGAATGAAGAGGTAGTGGTTGGCGTGGCGATGAACGCATTGAACCATAATTCTCTGGGATTTGCACGATCTCTTTTGGAGCCACTTGCTGGAAAGAACTCGGACTGGCCAGCTCCTTTTCTACTCTTGGCTCAAATCAGGATCAAACAAACGATCGTAGAGGCACCAAAGCATTTGGACGGTGCCTTGCACGGATACGCCGATGAAGATGTGAAGCAGATATTCGATCTTCTTGATAAAGCGATTGCGATTGCGTCTCGCACGAATGATCGCTTCTTTACCACCGAAGGACTGATTCTCCGCGCCGAATTCCGGTCGGCGTTCAACGACTTTGCTGCAGCCCACGCAGATTTTGCGCGGGTTCCCGTAGAGCAACAGTCATCGGCCGAGTTTCTTACCAAGTATGGGAAGTTTCTCGCAATCTCAGGCAAGGATGATTTGGCAATCGCAACGCTCACTCGCGCATACGAGACCAGCCCAAATTCACGTGCCGGGATGATGCTCGCCTTGAAGCTCCGATCGCAAAAGGACGGAAAAGCAACCCGTTATATCGAACTTCTGCGATTCTGTCTCGACGATCCTGACTGCACCCAGCGTCATTTGGCACTCCTGCTTTTACTTGAGCGGCTGATTGAATTGGGCGACCTCGCCGGAGGTACTCAGTTAATTGACAGTACCAAGTTCGATTCGTTAGGTAGTTCGACGCGAGATACGGCGAGTAGGTGGCTTGAACACACTTCGACTCGACAACTGACTCCAGAAGAGGCCGCGAAGTTAGCATCGAGTGCCATGGAAGAGGGCGATATTTCGACCCTATTCTTCGTTGGCGAGGTATTGCAGCGGTGTGGGTGCCGACGCGAATCTCTCCCAATCTGGCAAAAACTCAGCGAGATCAGTCCATCTATTCGCGATGCTCATCGTCTGATCGAATCGGCCCGACTGAATGAAAGGGTAGATTTGATTCTTGATACATGCCGCACATGGCGAGACCGCGGGATCTTTGATCCATACTTGATTGAGGCCGAAATCGGCTATTTGGAGGAGCACGCTCCTCTGGAGGCGCTTCGGATTCTTGAAAGCTATCTCCCACATTCCGCAACAAGGTGGCAAACGCTTTTATGGCGATCTTGGATCGGTTTCAAACTCGATAGACCCGAACTTTTAAGTCTCAGTCCTGAAGACTTGCCTAACCCGACCGATGCGGGACCCGTGGACGGACGTGTTGTCGTACACCTTCTAGCACAATCAGACCAACCCCAAGCCGCATGGTCTTACGCTTACCGCCTCTATAAAACATTCACTCGCGACGCAAGAGTGTGTGGAACGCTTGCAACAATGCAATTGCAGTGTCCTGAGGTATTGGACGAGTTGCCCCGTTATGAGATGACGGCGGCCGGGACATGCATAGAGTATCTCGAACATGGGACCGTGATGTCCCGTTACTTGGTCATTGAGGACGACGAATCATGTGAACTATTAGAGAACGAAGTTCGTCCGGACAGTTCGCTGGCGAAGGTATTCTTGGAAAGGAAAGTTGGCGAGACGTTTAATGTTGCGTCTTATTCGGGCGTCGATGTCGCGGTCAAGGTACTTGCAATTCACAACAAAATGGCGTTCCGAGCGGCGAAGCTCAGCGAGGACTGGCAGTTCCTGTTTCCAGAAGACGACACGCTCCAGAAGTTTCACCTGACTCTCGAACGCGATTCGGATCTGGCAATTTGGGATATCTCGCCAATGTATCGGGCGATTCAGGGACCGAAGCGCAATTTTGACAACCTCATTGAAATGTATCGCGATAGCGGTGTTCCGTTGCTCGCAATGATGTCTAGCGCGTCTGGCCGCCACCCGTTGGATATACAATGGGCAATCATGACTGCTGAGAATCCGATCTTTCATTGTTGCGACGACTCGACAAACTCATTGGAGGCAAGTTCCGACCTCATCGCGGAAGTGCGTCCGTTGATTATCGACATGTCGACCATCGGAACGCTTTGGCAAATCGGGATGCTGGATATTCTCAAATCTATCAAATCTAGGATTCTGATTGCTTCATCGACTTGGGAATCGCTCATCGAATTCCGACGTGGGTGGAACAGATCTCGTCCGACAGTCGCCATCGCAACTGATGACGCGATTGGCTTTCGATTTCAAGAGCAGCCGGCTGATGTTTTGCAGAGTCAACGCGACTTTCTTGAGGATTGTGTCAAGTTACTGAGCGAATGCTCGACCTTACACGACGCTTACGGAATCTACTCGTGGAGTCCAGATAAGCGGGCAGAAAAGACTGAGGTCTTGGGCGAATATGGTGCTGCATCAATCGCTTTGGCACACCAAACGGGCGGAGTGCTCTGGACAGATGACAAAACTGTCGCATTTATTGCGACAACTGAATTTGATATCGATCGCGTGTGGACACAGTCAGTCCTGTTCAAGTTGCTTCAGGATGGCCAGTTCACTCAGGACCAATATGATCTCGCGAGCGCCAAACTTGTGGCGTCCGGATATCAATGCACGCTGTTTCAGATCTCGACAATCTTCGCGGCAGCAGCCGAGGCAAACTGGTCCGCAACTCATTGGTTGTTGAGGGGAGTGTTGAATGAGTTTGGTGCCAAGCGACAACTCGCGAGCCGAATTAAGCTTGCCGCAGAATTCATCGTACAGATCTACAATTCGCCACTGATTGATCTTCGGAAAGACGGTGTTGTGCTTGCACTTGTAGACCGTGTGGTGATGAATGCGGACCCAAGAGAAGTTGTAGCATTGTTGCACAAATCAGTGATAGCGCAGATGAATTACAATCGCGGTCATTTCACGGAGTTGATCAAGCAGTGGCTGAACTTGAGACTGTTAGGCAGCTAACGGTCAATAGGACGTGAGGGCAACAGGTCATTCAGCCGACTACGGGCGAGCGTAAGTGAAGGCCTTCACCATTCACGCAGCCTTCCCCTAAAAAGAGTTGACTACGCCTCGGACGGAGGACTTCACGGTGATCTGGTCGCAGTTAAGTTTGAGGACTTCATTTGACACTGTGCTCCGGCCAGTAATGTGGACAGAAGTGAAAATGTCTCACGCCAAGTACAAGTAACCGATGTCGTGAATGATCACAACACCGAACTTCGACAACGTAAGAGACTCAGGCATTCACAACTGAGTTCAAATCTGAACCCTAATCTCGGCTTCGGTCCGCAGTCGAATTGGCGCAAGAGCGGGATATTTGTTGCGAATCTCAGCGTACAAGTCGCCATCAAACTGCTCGGCACGAAGCGTCACGATCACAGCATAATCGAAACGGTCGGTGGCTCCATTTCGCCCAATCGCATGCACAGTCATGAAGGGATCGAAGAAGTTCTTGGCAATCTTCGATACAGTGCGTCGCACAACCGGCTCCCATTTGCAATCAATCGCTCGGCGAGTTTCTTCGTCCTTGTATTTGTTTCCGGATTCGGTGACGGGGAAAGACGATTGCCTCCAATTCCGTGCGAGAAGTGTTCGGATCTCACTCGCGTCGTTGTCCAAATGAAGGTGCTTGGGCTTCCCACCGACCGATTTGTCCGGTGTGAAGTTGTATTTGCGGCAGTGTGGATAAAGGGTCTCTTCAAGGCAGCACGACGTGTAGTCACTCGGATGATTCAGATCCACCGGCGGAAGAGCTGCAATTGTCCAAGTGACTTTCACTTTGCCGGGAATTACCCTTCCAGACGGCCAAGGAATTGGCAGGCTGACAATTTTCTCGGGCAAAATGTCCCCCTGGAACACCACAGTTACACTTCGTTCATCGCAAAAGAGCATGTCGTCGATCGATTGCGGTACGCACCCATGCCCAAGCAGATTGTCCGGCCGATCGTTAGGATGCTCCGCTGTGTGAATCATCAGAGCCCGTGCGAGAAGTGCCGAGCTTCGTTCAAAGCATTCACTTGCTTGGGCACCAAGTCGCGTCGCAATGGGCGTTGCAAAGCTAGTGCCCCAAGTCAGTTGTTTTTTCCCAGGAAATGTCGATACGACGTGCATCGGATGGTCTTCGCAGCCACCAAATGCCGCAATGTCGGGTTTCAGCTTCCCGCACTCTCTTCCTGGGCCTCGGCAGGAGTACGACGCATGAATCACGTCCTCCCCAGATCTTGTGAAGGCGCCGACACCGATTCCATGCACGAGATCAGACGGAGATTGAAGACGGTTCATTCCAGCGACGCTTCCGTCATTTCCCACCGCGACAAAGAAAGCAACCTTGTGGGTATGCGCTAAAGAGTCAAGCACATACGTGAACCTGGATATCGTGTCGTCAGCAATCGGTCCACGCGGCCCAAAGCTTATGTTGTAAACGCGAATATCCTTTCGAGCGGGAACCGCCCGTTCAATCACATCAATGGATTCGTAGAGATCCCACCCATATGGATCGTCGGGATGCGAGTTCGAGGTTGGAAGCGCTCGAATACTCACAACATAGACAGGAGGCGTTGGAAGTCGGTCGCCGGCTTTGAGCCCATTGAGCGCTCCGTGCAACAGGGTGCCCGCAACAGCAGTCCCATGCGCAACGCATCCCGATTGAGGCGGCGTGCTGATCGCCAGCCCTAAGTCTTCTTCAACATGTCCGCGTAGTGATGCAACCGTTGGGTCGACACCGCCATCGAACATGCCAACTTTAATCGTCGATCGTGTAGACGAGGTTGGAGGCTTGGGTGCGTCTGCCATGGGGGCGCTGCGGAGGTCGGTAAGACAACCAAAACTTAGCGGATGTGCTGTCCGTAGTGGATTTGCACCGGCCAATGAATCTAGGGACGAACGGGTAAGTCGACATGAAACAAAGGTCGGTCCACCTGGGTATTCGCGAATGCTGCTCGTGTCGTTATTAACCCCGGATTCCTCAAATAGCTCGAATAGAAACTGCCGCTGTCGCTGCACCGATGCTCGGGTTGAGTGCATGACAAGCTCAACACGCCCCTCTTGCCACTCCTTCGTAAAGCCGACGATCTGCTCCCCGATTTCCAGAGTGTCGAACCGTTCGACCCGCCGAATTTCCTCTTGGAACGATTTGCTCAGCTGATTTGTAGGCCGGTCCAACTGTCTAAGAAATCTCTCAAACCCTTCCGGCGAGCTTTGTACGAACACCAGGCGAGCACTCACTTCCTCGACGCTCTTTGCTCTTTTTTTCTCGATCCGTTCCGTTTGAGCTACCTCGTCGACATTAGTACGATAGCTTCGCGAACCAATATTCCGAAGTTCGGGGACGTCTTGGAACAGTGTGACAGGGGCATATGATTTCGCAGTCGAATCGGGATGCAGCCGCAGACAGAAAACGGCTTCCTCGGGAAGTTTCTTTTCCGCTGGCAGCGATTCGAACTTGGCAAGCGCGATGCCGATGCCGTTCTTAACTAATGTACGCGCCGCTTCGTAGGTTCTCGGTGGTTCCGGTGAACGGCCAAAGCCTGGTTTCTCAATCGACTGGATATACTGCTGGCCATTTCCGAGAATGAGTCGTCGCTGTGTATCAGCCATCAATGGCCCCCTTCGTCAAATGATGCTGCACCGTCGAAACGCTCTTGCCAAAGAGGTCTGCCAGCTCGCGAACCGTGAATGCCTTCTCGCTGCATCCCTGAATTGAACGGAGAAGAGCCCCGACATGCTTGCCGTTTAGCAGTGCGCCGTA
>JAQGHT010000737.1 GCA_028291565.1 Planctomycetaceae bacterium
CCTCACGCCCGGCCCCGCTCCCCGAGGGAGATCAGATCAATCCCTCGATCACTTTTCCTCCATTCAGGACATTCATTTCCGCTCGCGCCTGCGTATCAATCCCGGCCAGGTGCGCGATCGTTGTCCCGACCATTAGCGGCGAGACCACTTCACCCAGAGGGTTTTCTCCAAGCTTATCGCTCGTGCCGATCACTCGCCCGGGTTCAACGCCTCCGCCCGCCCAGATGGAGAAATAACAAGGTGGCCAGTGATCGCGCGCTGAATTCGGGCTGATCTTGGGTGTCCGCCCGAACTCTCCCATCATCACCACTAATGTGTCGTCGATTAGGCCCCGGTCATAGAGATCATCCAATAACGCGGAGAAGGCTCGATCGAGTGTCGGGCAATGCTGGTCCTGCAGCAATTCGAAATTGTAGATGTGCGTATCCCAGCCCAATTCGAAACCAGGATTGATCGCCTCGGGATGCCGGCTGTAATTCAACTGAACATAAGGCACGCCCGCTTCCACCATTCGGCGGGCGAGCAGACTGCTCTGTCCGAACGTCGTATAACCGTACCGCGCGCGAGTTTCGGAAGTCTCTCGAGTGAGGTCAAATGCTTGCCGGGCCGCCGGATCGAGCAACAAGTCATAGCCCGATTTCATATTGCGAGTCCACGCAAGTTGTTGTGCCTGATCCACGCGGCGCGCCGCCGTGTCGAGCTGAGTCAACAACTGGCGTCGATCCTGGACTCGCAATGGATTGAGTTGATCGAGTAGCTGTAACCCGGAAAGCTTCACCTCACCGGACGCCGAACAACCCACAAGAAATGGATCATGAGCAGCTGAAAGAATCCCGCCCCCGAACCCTTCAATTCGTCGGCTCGCATCCGCCAACATGCCGCTGGTAATCGAAAAGAACGGAGGCAGCGTTCCATGATTGCCTCGGGCCTTGGCAATGATCGATCCGAAATTCGGCTGCACGGGAACCGGCAACTCGGGGAAGCCGGTGAGCGCCACTGTGCCGCCATCGGGATGCCCGGGGGCTGTGGTCGCGTGCGTCCGGATGAGCGAAAACCGGTCACTCCGGCTGGCGATTCGCGGCAGCAGTTCGGTGAAAAAGACACTCGGAGTCCGTGTCGGAATCACCCCAAATGGGCCACGGTATTCCGACGGAGCGTCGGGTTTGGGGTCGCATGTGTCAAGGTGGCTGGGAGCACCCCATAAAAAAACGAAGATCACCGATTTGGCTTTGGATGGAGGTGCGGCGCGAGCCAGTCCATCGGGCAGCCCCAAAGCGAGAGGTACCGACCCCGCGAGCTGCAGAAACGAACGACGGCCGATGCCGCCGCAAGTCCGCGTGCGAAATGAGCCGACATTGAGCATCAAGGTGCCTCCTCGGGTAGCTGTAAATCTTCCAGCACAAACTGCAAAGCCGAAGCAATATGATTGGACATTTCCGTTTGGGCACGCTCCCCATCCCGGGCATCCAACGCAGAGAGAATGCGAAGATGCTCGGCGTGTCCTTGAGCCAGACGATTTGAACTTCGTGCGACACGAGATCGGACGAAGCGAACCAGGTTGCTATATCGCAGGATTTCCCGATGCAGTTTTTCGTTGCCACACGATTCCGCGATGGTACGATGCAGAGCCTCATCGAAATGCCGTTCGTCAGTTCCCCACTTCCCAGCATCCAGAGGCGCGGCGTTCTTCGCCAGCTTCTTCAATTCATTGATTTGCTCGCCGCAAATGATCGGAGCAGCCAGCCGAGCGGCCGACGATTCCAAGATCTGACGTACCTGGTAAGTCTCAATGACATCAGACCGCGACATCGTGATGACCGTGGCATGTTTATTCCGTTGATTGACGACAAACCCCTCAGCAGACAGCCGCCGCAGGGCCTCGCGAATCGGAGTCCGGCTGACCTGAAATTGAGTCGCCAGAGTCACTTCATTCATTTCCTCGCCACCCTTGTATTGACCGGAAACGAGCCCATTAACAAGTCTCTGATAAACGAGATCCCCCAAAGAAACATTGAAGACCGGTGCCTTGAATTCCAGCGTCTTGGCCATGTCACAATCTGCTCCAGATCAAATCGGATACTGTATACAGCTTCTGCATTGTAAACGATGCAGAAGCTGAGTCAATGCATTTTGAATAAAATGGCAGTCGAAGGAATGCGGGCGCCGAATTCTTCAGAATGTTCGAGAAGGCCATCGTTCTCACGCATATGATTTCCTTCAATGCCTCAATAAAACAGACGCTTTTCGCCGAACACCCGTAGTTGATCGGAGCGTTTCGAGTCCCCTGGTCGTCAATTCATTCGAATGGCACACACGTCGCAGAAGTCACTGAATTGATGGAAAATCCCATGCTGCTGAATCCAAACGCACCGGGGTTCGGCGAAAAGTGTCCGAAAAACGCGCCCCTTGTCACTGAATGCGAAAATGGCTCTCGCCTCCGCTTCGTCCCGGTTCAAAAGATAGAACTGAGGCGACACTCCGCGGTGGCGAAAGCCAAGGTCCAGGAACCGCATTCGCAATGACTATGAAATATTCACGGTCTTGTTCGCATGAGCGGTCTGCCCACCCGCCAGGACTTCAAACCCAATTGTTCGGTTTCCGGTGGAAGCCTTCTTGCTGGCCTGAATACTCAGTTGCTTCAAAACGGCGTTAACCTGCTGCTGTGTCGCGGTAGAGCTGAACGTCACGACGAGGGGGTGGACATTGGTACCGACCGTGATCGTGGCGATGGATGTTTTTGAACCATCGAAGTAGATCTTCAACCCTTTCACTTTCACCAGTCCAGTACCCGTTCCCTGATTATGCACGGAGAGCTTCACGCGTCCGTGCTTCACATCGTCGGGCGTGTTACCTGACAGAATGCTCAGCGTAATTTTGGCGTTTCCGTAATTAACCACCGTGTCGAAATCGTTCACGGCAGCGGCGGGGTCGATCTGTACCTGTTTGCCGGTCTTGGCGACGTTCGTCGGATCGCTCGTTAAAGTCAGCGTCAGAGGTTGATCGACCGCCGTGACAGTGATACTGAATGTCGCGATATTACTGTCAGCCAGACCATCATTCGCTTTGAACGTGAATTGATCAGGGCCGCTGTAGCCCGCATTCGGAAGATAGGTGAATGAACCACTGGGATTCAGGGTTAACATTCCATGCGTCGGTTGTGTCGTCACGACAAATGTGAGCGCGTCCCCGTCGGCATCGAAACCATAGGGGGCCACAGTCGTGCTCAGGAAACCATTTTCGGCAAGTGTCCCGCTTCCGTTCCCAGTGGCTGGCGCATCATTCACTGAGTTGACCGTGATTAACACAGTCTTCGTGGCGGTTTCGTTGGCAGCCGCGTCGGTGACGGTATAGGTGAAACTGTCGGAACCGTGGAAATTCGAGCCTGGCAGGTAGGTGAAGGTGCCATCCGCATTGACTGTGGCTGTACCGTGACTCGCTTGAACACCCAGGGCATAGACCAGCGCCCCACCCGAAGTCGTCGAGTCATTGGTTGCCACGCTGTTGGACAGCAGCGTGTCCTCGTTGGTGCTAAAACTATAATCGTTCGCGGTCAAGTCCGCGACCGCATTGACCGTGATTGACACGGTCTTCGTGGCCGTTTCATTGGCGTCCGCGTCAGTCACCGTGTAGGTGAAGCTGTCGGTACCGTGGAAATTCAAGCCCGGCAGATACGTGAACGCCCCGTCTGAATTGACGGAGGCCGTGCCACTGCTCGCCTGAGTATCGAGCGCGTAAGAGAGCGCGCCGCCGGACGTAGTCGAATCATTGGTTGCTACGCTTCCCGAAAGCAGTGTGTCCTCATTGGTCGTCAGACCGTAATCGTTCGCTGTCAAGTCGGCGACCGCGTTGACCGTGATCGACACCGTCTTCGTGGCCGTCTCATTTGCATCTGCATCGGTCACGGTGTAGCTGAAACTGTCGGTACCGTGGAAATTCAAGCTCGGCAGATACGTGAACGTCCCGTCTGAATTGACCGAAACCGTGCCATGGCCAGCCTGAGTATCGAGCGCGTAAGCGAGTGTGCCGCCGGACGTAGTCGAATCATTTGTCGCCACGCTGTCCGAAAGCAGTGTGTCTTCGTTGGTGCTCAAACTGTAAATGTTCGCGGTCAAGTCGACGACCGCATTGACCGTGATGGTCACGGTTGCGGATGTCGCGCTTGATTCGTCTCCGGAATTCTTGGCGAAGTACGAGAAAGAGTCGCTGCCATTGTAGTTGGCGAACGGAGTATAGGTGAAGGTGCCATCTGTCTGAAGATTCAAGGTTCCATGTTGGACGTTGTTTTCGAGGCTCGCCGCGACAATCGTGTCGTCAAGGTCTGTGTCATTCGACAACATGGAAGCGCCATTCAGCGTCTGGTCTTCATTGATCAAATGGGAATCATCAACAGCGACAGGCGCCGTCAGCAACGCACGGTCTTCCAATCCCTCAACTCGAAACATGCTGAAGTTGGGACGTTTGCGGGCTTTCAATCGAAAGCCAAATGCACACGCATTTACCAACCATTGACGGCAGGAAAAATTGATCATCGCAGCCTTCCTCGTACAAATACCGGTGATAAGTGGATTAGGGTGACCCGAATTGTCTTGTTTGATCTGTTCGCGGAGATCTCGAAGTTGCTCCTCACGGCAAGACAACGCCGACGCACGTCAATGGCACGACCCGAATATCGGATCGAATCGAGAAAATGCCCATGACAGGAGAACAGCGGATATCTCAGAAACGATGATCGCGAGATCCAGCACCACGTTGCACACCGCTTGTCAACAGGCACTTATAATCACATTTCTCGGATCAAACAGACATCGCACATGAGAGTTAAGTCGGCCTTTTCTCAGACGTTGCGATGCCCAGAAAAGTTCCAAACATTTAGTGCCATTGCGTCAAAAGACATGAGGCGATGTCCACTAACAATACAGCAACAATAGCGCACGGACATTGCCCTGTGCCTGCGGTTGGCGGCAACGAGCATGATCTTGGAAATTTCATGAAGTCACATGAAGTCAGCAGTATGCCTGCACGCTTTGAAATGGAGACTTCAGCATTGACACCGGTTGCTCATCAGCTTGTCTGGAACTTCCATTCTCATTCTGGGTTCTGGAATTGGGAGTCACAAAGATGGACCGCACTCCAAACACAGTGAATGCTCTAACGCAAACGCGGTGCCACGAGCTCGCAAAAAACGAATTGCGGGCGAATCCCAATGACAATGACCGCGATTCTCCACGAAAATCACTCGCAGGGAGCATACAAAGACAAGGCCGCAGCAGCGTCTTGCGAACAAATGGACAGACATCAAATTGCTAGTTTTCAACCATCGCGATCAGATTCTGGCAACATCTGTTTGCCGACGGTGATTCCCGCATTTTGCAGCTTGGCTCGCAATGTCGTCCGGGACATCCCAAGTTGTTCACTAGCCTGCCCCAGATTACCCTGAGTGTGCTGCAGCACTTCCTGTAGCACGACACGGTCCACTTCGGAAATCACCTTGGCATAGACGTCTTTTTCGCCGGATTTGAGTAACTCGCGAACGATATCGACGAACTCTGATGCGTGGCTCCGGACAGTGGGCAAGGGCGGGGGGGTGGAATTGCCTTTCAAGTTTTGTGGCAGGCAATCTGGCGTCAGGACTTCACCAGTTGATCGAATGACTGCATACTTCAGTGAATTCAAGAGTTCACGAACATTGCCGGGCCAATCATGTGTCTGCAACAACCGCATTGTCTCCGGCGCAACGCCGCGCAGTGTTCTGCCGAGATTACGATTCAAGGTTGCAATAAAGTAGTCGACCAGCAGTTGCAGGTCCTCCATGCGTTCTCGTAACGGAGGCAACTGAATTGTGACGGCGTTCAATCGGTAGAACAGATCCCGGCGAAATTTGCCGGTGGCGACCATCGATTCCAGATTTTGATTGGTCGCTGCAACGACCCGGACATCACTTTCAACTGTTTCATTGTCACCCAAGCGTTCGAATCTGGAATCCTGCAACAGTCGCAAGACTTTCGCTTGAATTGTCAAACTCATGTCGCCAATTTCGTCCAGAAAGATCGTGCCGCCGTGGGCCTGTTCAAACTTGCCGATGCGACGGCGATCAGCGCCTGTGAAGGCCCCCTGCTCATGGCCGAAGAGTTCGCTTTCCAGTAGATTGTCCGGAATTGCGGCGCAATTGATCGCCATGAACGGCGCCTGGCTGCGTCGGCTGTAGTGATAGATGGCCCGCGCTACAAGCTCTTTACCGGTCCCACTTTCTCCGAGAACCAACACCCGTATGGTCGAGAATCTGTTTCTGAAGTACGTCATCAGCCAATTTCCGGCAAAGTTCACGCTTGCTTTCAATCGGCAATTGCTGCAGTAGCGTGAAGTCAGTTTGAAACCGGGCGTAACCTCGTTCAATCAGGTCGACGAGAATCTTTTCCTCGCTGCTTCTGGCGAGACGGGATGATTCGTGCATCCAGCGTTCACTAACAGGTTGAATTTCGGGGATCGCATTCAGATCCTTCACGTCGCTGGTCAATTGGTACCGGTTCAGCTGGCTGCGAATCTCGCGAATACTGATTTCCAGTTCCACGGCAGCCTTAATGCTGGTGACGTTCCAGGCAAGAATGTCAGATGCGGCAGTCTGGAGTTGCAAGACATACCAGGCCCCTCCAATCCCCACTGCCAGCAAGATGATGCTCGATGTCACGACTGGCCAAACCAGTTTATGCACGAGAAACCGACCCGTCGTCATCAATGAACCTCGATCAGCCACACCCCGGGAGTTTCAGGTAACCCGCAGGTGTCTTTCCGTTGCAGCGAGCAATCAAACCCCGAGAATTCACGGGGACTGACGCGCACTTTAGCGGAAATCTCGCGAAATCGCAGCCGAATCTCCAACAAATCTGTTCGCGAGAATCACATTATTCCATGAGCTGGCGGCTCTTCTGCAAAACAGCGCGTAGCCGACCAGTTGGGGCACCAGCCTCGCAAATGCAATGTCAGTTTCGACAACGCTCCACGAGTCGACGTGTTTCTAATTGGTTGATTGCCCGGGCGACATGCGAGATGATCGCTCGCTGGCCGATCTGATCAGAAAGTAGCCAGGCTGATACTGAGGGCACTTTCAAACGTGCGCTAACGATACACCCGTTGTACAAATATTGTTGCACGAGCGAATGCAAGCATTTATTTCTTGGTGACTGCTTTCTTCTTGAGCGCCGCCTTCTTGACAGGTGCTTTCGCTGCCGCTGCCTTTTTAGTCGATGCATTACCCACGACAGCACTCTTCACCTTCTCGACCGCTTTCTTGGCGGTTTTCTTCACCGACGCTGGTACTGATTTCACAGATTTCGGCAGGGAATTCGCGATTTCCTGAGCATTCGCCCCCGCAAACCCGCCCACCAACGCACCGACTGCTGCTCCGACCGGGCCAACCATCGCACCGGCGGCGGCACCAGCGGCTGCACCTCCGACCATTCCCAGGGCGGATGTTGAGGACTTTTGAACTGCCTTTTTTGCCTTAGCCATGATCTGTGTCTCCGAATTGTTGTTGAGCTGAACAAGGGTTTCGAATCCGCAATTGCAATCAATGCAGCAGCAAATCACGGGCCATATCGCAAAACTAGAGCTAAAAGCGACACGTGTTACAGTCGACGGCAACTCGTTACCCGATCAGTCGCAGAGCGGATGCCCCCGGTTCTCGGCCAGTCGTGAATCTGCAACTGGACGCTAGTGCGGATTATTTATGGCGAGCGTCCGGCGTGAGCCGGATGGTTTTGTATCGTTCTGACTTGCGATGAAACAGAACACTCCGATCGGCTCTCAGTCTGTAAAGTAGCTGATTGACCTAACAGTAACGCTGAATTACCAGTGGGTTTACACCCACCGCTCGCCGTGAATAATCTGGGCTAGCGCATTCCGGCTGCTGGGGCCTACCACTTTTGCCAGACCCTTTGCTGTGAGGTGACCAAGAGTTGCTCGACAGACAAGACCGAATGTGTCAGAATTACTGCCGCGCTCGCCGATCCTGAACAAATTCTGGTTAGAAAGGACTTTCGGATGAGGCACGTGCACACGGTCAGCACACTGTGGTTCCTGGCAACTCGCCGCTTCTTCCTCTCGATGTTGCTGCTCGGGCTGACTTCTGAAAGCCTGCTCGCCGGCGATGCGTCAGCCCCAGTCGAATATGAATGGGTCAACGTCACGATGTCCGCGGCATTTGCTCCCCGGGATGGCGCGGGGGCTCTTTCGTATCAGGGCAAGATGTGGTTCCTGGGGGGATGGAACCCGGCGCCAGGTCAGAAGAAGTTTTTTCCCAGGATCTGCAATAACGAAGTCTGGAGTTCCGCGGACGGCGCGGATTGGAACCTGGTCAAGCCGAATACTTTTCTGGATGCCAAGTTCGACCCGACATCTGACTGGGAAGGTCGCCACACCGCCGGCTATGTCGTGCATCAAGATCGCATGTGGATTATCGGCGGTGACGTCAACCAGGGACACTATCAGTCAGACGTCTGGAATTCGACTGACGGTGCGAAATGGAATCTGATTAACCGCGATCACCCAATTCCCTGGGGACCGCGTGCTCTGCATTACACCGTAGCCCATGCGGGGAAAATCTTTGTCATTGGCGGACAGACAATACCGCAATTCGCCAAAGACGATGAAAAGTTCTACCGCGACATCTGGACAACGACCGATGGCATCAAGTGGGAGGAAGTCAAACCGGAAGAACCCTTTTGGGTGCAACGCGGAATGATCGGCGGTAGCGCGGTCCATCAGGGCAAGATGTGGTTCCTGGGGGGATGGAACCC
>JAQGHT010000785.1 GCA_028291565.1 Planctomycetaceae bacterium
AGCGTTTATTTCCTGAAGTCGATTCCACGAGACACAATTGCCATTGTTTGATCATCGCATTACAGCGGACGGAATTTCACGATTCCCCGTGGCAGCTTTATTGTGCTGAACTGCAGCGTCACCCCCAACTGGTGCATGCTGACGAACATCAGTCGTTACTCGATTCGACGATCCCATCCTGGCGTTTGTTCGATCTGCTGGAACACCGCTGGCGGGCTGCTTTGCAGGACAACAGTTGGGAGCGCGTTGGCAGCGATCTTGATCGACTGCGTGACAAATTGAAGTTTGACTCAACAACGACTTGGATCCGCGTGTTGTTCCAGGCTGTCGATCTGGCGGCCTGGTCCGGTCATCCCGTCGCGCGACAAATCTTCCAGCAATCGAAGGACGAGATTCAGGAACTGTCCAATGTTCAGGAACAATTGATTGCTGACTTTTTCCGCTACGACCTCTTGCTGGAGGCAATGACAACCACGCCGCTCGAGCAGTTGAAGATCGTGGACGATGACTTCCCGGAATTCAGCCGTGACGACTGGCAACAGTCGTTGGATCACCCGGATCCGCGATTCAGGTCGGCTCTTGAAACCTGGGTGTCGAATCCACGCCGGGTCTTGAAGTTGCTGACGGGATTCTGGAAACACGCGCGACACGCATTTGGACACATCTGTCGAATTATCGAATCGCTCGATTGCGACCAATCACGCGCGAATGCCTTTCGCAAGAGAGAGACGATTCTCGATACAGTTCAGGAATTTCTGCTGGCACGCAAAACCATGAAATATGGTCGATTGAGAGTGGAACTTCTGGAATTCTGTATCACCAATCAAATTGCTTTGGATCAGGTCTTGTCCTGCTTTGAAGATTGGATGGTTTTCTCGATGGAAAAAGGTACTTTGGCGTTTCTGCGTAAGGATCGGCCACTCGAAATCGTCTTGCGCGGAATATTCGCATTCTGGAAATAAAGTCCCACAGGCCTCGCGTATGACTGAAACCCAAGACTCGCATGCGGGCGCGTTTAGGTGGCTTGATTGACGACATGGTTTGAAAATTGACGTGAACAGGGTACTCTTAAGGGGTGTCTGGCTTCTCGGAGAGCGTGCAATTGTTCTTGTCGAACCGGTTTCTAACTTGTACATGCCCTGCGGACGGACAGGTTGAAAACCTGTCGTACGTTGAGAATTCAGCTCGCAAGGTTCATTTATGATCATCGGCATCGATCTTGGAACGACGAATTCGCTTGCGGCCTATTTGACGGCGGATGGACCACGCTTGATTCCCAATGCGTTGGGCGAAGTTCTGACTCCATCCATGGTCGGCATCGATCTGGACGGACAGGTCCTGGTAGGCCGTGGTGCCCGGGAATTTCAAGTGCTGCATCCAGACCGCTGCGCGGCGACGTTCAAACGAAACATGGGAGCCGAATGGTCCACACAACTGGCGGATAAAACGCTGACCGCCGTTGAGCTTTCCAGCCTGGTCTTGAAGTCGCTCAAAGCAGACGCCGAAGCCTATTTGAAACAACCGATCACCGAGGCGGTGATTACGGTCCCGGCCTATTTCAATGAACTGCAACGCAAAGCCACCATGCGCGCCGGAAAGATGGCCGGACTGGATGTCAGACGCATTTTAAATGAACCGACCGCCGCGGCCATCGCCTATGGCGTGCATGAGACCGACGATGAAAAGATCATTGTGATTTATGACTTGGGAGGCGGCACTTTTGATGTCTCGGTGCTAGAACGCTACGAAGGCACTCTGGAAATTCGAGCCTCAGCCGGTGAAATCTTTCTGGGAGGTGAAGACTTCACGAATACGCTCGCGGCCCGAATCCTGGAGCAGCGTGGCCTGGTTTTTGAACGCGCGGAAATCGAACAACCGTTACTCGTTTCTCGGCTGCGCCGGGAATGCGAACTGGCGAAACGGCAATTGTCGCGTGGCGAAGATGCTGTCGTGCGAATCCCCACTAAAACGGGTGACCTGCCGGACGATGCCCCCCGAATTACCGTGAAGCGGGAGGAGTTCGAGAGGTGGACCGAACCGATTCTGTCTCAAACAGATGGTCCTTTGCGGAGAGCCTTGGGTGACGCCCGGCTGAAACGTCAGGATGTCGATGAAGTGATCCTGGTGGGCGGCGCGACTCGCATGCGGGCCGTAAAGGAGCGCGTCGCGCGCCTGTTCGAGAAGGAACCCCGCTGCAGTCTGAATCCCGAAGAAGTAGTGGCACTCGGGGCGGCGATTCAAGCGGGATTGATTGCGCGTGATGCCACTCTCGAGGACCTGGTCGTCACGGATGTCGCGCCGTTCACGTTAGGAGTTGAGGTCACGCACCAGTTTGGTGGTGAAAATCGAGAGGGCTATTTCTTGCCCATCATCAACCGCAATACGACGATTCCTGTCAGTCGCAGTAAAGTCGTCGGTACTGTCCGTCCAAATCAGACCACGATCCAAGTCAGCTTGTATCAGGGCGAGAATCGCCGGGTCGAAGGCAACCTGTTTCTGGGAGAGTTCGAGGTCGAAGGAATTCCTCGTGGACCAGCGGGTGAAAGTATCGAAATCCGCTTTACCTATGATCTCAACGGTGTTCTGGAAGTCGATGCGACGATCGTCGCGACCAAGAAAAGGGTGTCTTTTGTCGTCACGAAGTACGCGAAAGGTCTCTCCGATCGGGAAATCGCCAAGGCCATACTGCAGATGCAGGCGTTGAAAACGCATCCGCGGGATGAAACAGCCAACCGCTACGTTTTACGCTGGGCGGAGCGAGTTTATCGTGAATTACCTCTGCATGAGCGCCAATTTCTCGAGCGCCTGATTTGTGGCTTTGAAGAAGCGATGGAATTACACGATCAGGCGGCCACAGAAGCGAATCGCGAGGAATTGGAACGTTTTCTGAAACAACTGGACGATGGTTTCGAGAACAGCGATGAATCCTTCTAAAGACGATTCCCCAGCTGAATTGACTGGTGTTCGTGAATGGGCCTGCGAGACGATCGGACTACCATCCGACCTCCAGCCTATCAAGACGCCACTGGCGATTTTAGAACGCCTGGATAAGTACGACTATGTACTTTCCCAGGATGGACATGACGCAGTGGAAATCTTGACGTCCCAAAACGTCATCCCACGAGACGAGATTCCACTAGGGTACTACCAGGAACGAAAGGCCGAAGCCCGTGAACGAGTTCAGGAATTCGCTAATGTTTTCTGGGAACTCGCTCCCGAGGAGCGTGTTCGACAATGGAGCGAACTGAATCAACGATGCTCTCCGTGGCCGCCGTTACGCTTGTGGTTAAGTCAACTTCAACCTGGACTCGAACTTCAGATTGAATTCGATTCGTTGATCTCCGAAAAACTTCGAGCCTTCACCCGCTTCGCCTGTCACCGATTCGTCCAGTGCCCGGGAGCAATTCCCCTGGAGATCTGGTGTGAACATGCGACTACTTTTCAGGACAAGAAACATTGGCAGCCAATTGCGCGGACATTTCAACGTCTGTTTCCGAAATTAGCTGGACTGCTGCCCCCCTGGTTTCAAGAATTCTCAAATCACTCGGCCAGTTCGCGCCGAATTTGGCGCCAGGGCTTTTTATCCTTGATGACGAAGGAATGGACCTGGTACATCTTCAATGGCAAGCTTGATATTCTGCCTTTTGTATTGATATTTATTGGTTTCCTAGTGCCTATCTTGATTGGCATGATCTTCGCCACAAAGTCAACACCGAACGTTGCTTCAACTTCGTACAGTGTCGCGAAGACACCAATTCCATTCAATCCCACGCCTTCGATACAACTCCCTGAGAGTTTTTATGAACGATTGGCCCGAGCAAGGCCAGAGGAAATCGACCGAATTGCCGAAATCCTATTTCCCAAGTATCCACCAGGTGAGGCAAGCCTGAGAATGAGCGGCATGAGCAAGGCGGAAGCCAAACAGCAAAGTTTCGAAACTTATACAAGATCTCGAGAAATGGCAGCTCGCGAGTTACTTGGTTCGAGCTTACCCGAACCTGTTTTGACGCTGGTCATTCACGGCGCGTTTCGTCCAGATGTCAGCACCCTCGAGGAAGCGAAAAAACAACTGCGACAGATCGCGCAACATGCCAAACTCCGATATCGGAAGCCCAGACACCCCTTTCTATTGGATCAGTTTCTTAACCGTTGTAGCGTCAATCCGTGGCTCGCAGACTTGCAAGAAACAGTTTCGCCAACAGCACTGAAGCTTCATGGCTGGGTTCCGCCTGAAATCGAACGCATTAAATTGCTTGTCGATCGCGCGCCTTCGGCTGAATTGTCGCGGTTCGAGCGTTTTGTCATGTTGCAACTCGAACTCGTGAAGTTGCAATCGATCGATTCAATGCACCGGACTTCTGAATCCGTGAATTCGGGTGATACCGAAAATCCAAAGCCCCTTCGAAGCGTCTCGGATCATGACTGACCATCACCTGTCGGAGGATTTCGCAAGCTGGCCAAACGACCCTTATACATTACTGGGCGTCAATGCCGGAATCGATGAACGTGGGTTGAAGCGCGCCTACGCGAGATTGATTCGCACGTACAAACCGGAACATCACCCACGAGAATTCGCCCGAATTCGAGCAGCATTTGAACAATTGCAAAGTCATATCGAGTGGTTAGCTCAGTGGCAATCCAAAGATCTCCACACGCTCGATCAAGGAGATCTCAACAATGGCGATAAACTGAATGCGGGTGCGCCGAATGAGTCGGACTTGTCCAACGACAACCCATCCGAATTAATCGCGGCTTCTGATTCGCCCGCCCACCCAAACGCCCCCAAGCAAAAGACTCCGCCATTTCAAGAGTTGAATGATTCCCACTCCGCCAGGCGCGCTGCACACAGGCCGGCTACGGAGGAATCGATTGAAAAAGCCTGGCAAGCGGCGATTCGCGGAAATCCGGACAGTGCCTACGAACAACTGCTCAGCCTGACCAACCGCCGTCCCATCGAATCGGCCATCTACATCCGTCTATACTGGCTACTGCGGTTATTCCCCAAACTCGAAGCAGGTCGACACCCTGCGGATTGGCTGATTATTGCACTTCGTGATTCTCGTGTGAATGGTCCAGCTTGGGAATTATACTGCTCCGAACTCCATCGGCACTCACATCTTGTGTTTCAGGAAGAACATCGCCATTTGCTCACATATATGGAATCACCAGAACGACTATTCGAACTGCTCGAACATCGCTGGCGGGCCGCATCGCGTCACAATGCATGGAACTTGATTTGTGACGACATAAAAGAAGTTCGGAACCTGGTCAAGGACAAAGATCTCGAGATATGGGCTCGCATCCTATTTCGAGCTGTCAGCCTGGCCGCATGGTCGACAGACGCTTATGCACGTGAGATCGTCAATCAATGTGAGCTAGAAATAGAGCAATTCACCGAACTTCATTTCCAGCTCGGCGCAGAATTTGATCGTCATGATCATTTAGTGGCCATGCTGGCCGAAACACCGCTTAGTGAAATTGATCTGGCTTTTGACGACACGGATCGTCACGATCTTATAGGCGAAGACTTCGCACAATTGATTCGCGACACATGGACCGAATCACGGTATCAGTTGGAGCCCAGAATTCAATTGATGCTGGAAAGCTGGGTAACAAATCCGAGCCGAGCTTTGCTCATGCTGACCGAGATTCGGAAACACGCGAGCTTTGCGTTTCATCAGATCCGTGACGTCGTCGTGCGCCTCGATCAGAACGAGATCAATCGCAATTCCCCAAGCCGAGCCATGTGGACGCACTCTTCCGTCTTGCGCTTCCTGATGCAACACAGAAACACGGCGTACCCTCGCTTCAGGAGCGACGTGTTAGAGTTCTGCGTTGCAACTGGAATTGATGTGTCTGCAATTCTCAAAAATCACGAGAGACTTGTTGCCACCCAGATGCGAAAGGCAACTCTTGATAAGCTCCGCCAAGATGTAGCACTTGAAACTGTCGTCCGAGGAATACTCGCTTTTTGGGCATGTTAATGGCCAGTTTCGCTTGGCCAGAAATCGACCAGGACATGCCATTGTGGTCCGCGGGATTCTTGTGTTCTGGTCGGTTTGAGAACAATCTCCGGCACGGCAAACCCGTCCGTCGCAGAGTCTGTCTGGACGGCAATCTCGGCAAAACTATTCCGCGCTAACCTTGCATTTGCCGGGCGTTTTACAGGTAATCTCGGGAGATTTACCTTTTCAACCGGCACACCCAAAGTTAAACCGCTCTACTTATCCAATTCCAACTCGGCCCAGCCCCAGGGGTGATCTGAGGCGTCGTTGGCTTCGAGATTCGCGTCCAGGCACTTCAATCCCCGCACAAATATCCAATCGATTCGTTTGAAGACCAGCGGTTCCTGGGCAAACTGCCCGAAACACTCGGTAACACCGGCTTGTTTGGCCAGTTCCTGGAGTTGTGGTTCGGTCCGTTTCGCATTCAGGTCGCCCATCAGTAGCACCGGCGGCGGTAACTCGAGAAAGTGCTGAATGAGAGACCGCAATTGATCCTGCCGGTCCGATTTCCGATCGAGATGCGTGACGAGAATTGTCAACGATTTGCCTCGTCCTGACGTCGGCTGCGCTGACTCGAAGGGGATCTGGCACTCCAGATAATTCCGATAGCCGTTCCCGTTGACCCTGGGAAACGGGACCACACGCCAACTTTCGATGCTGGCCCGGCTTAAGGCTCCCTGCCCGAATCGAGGTCCGGTCCATCCCGTTTCGGTGGGTGCAAACAGCCACCGCATCTCCAGGAGTTCCCCCAGTTGTTCTGCCTGGCCGCGGGAATTGAAGGCCGTGACTCCACGGACTTCGTTCAGGCCGATGAAATCCATCCCCTGCAAGCACTCGGCGGTACGTTTCAGATCCAGTCGTCCGTCCAACCCGTAGCCGCCATGAATGTTGAACGTGGCAATCTTAAACCGTTTCGGCAATCCTGCAGTGACCGGGGCCGACCCGTGAAACGTTGTACCACTCGCCGGCCCCGTGGGCCATTCCTGGTAACTCATCCAACCGGCAACACCCAGAAACAAGGCCGTCAAAACGAAGGTAACGACGAGATAACGTCGAAATGCCGAGGTCCTTGGCCCTGGAACAGGATTGGACTGGGGCGACCCACTTATTTCCGCCAACGTATTGTCCTCAGACATAAAAACCTTCAGAAGGCGACTGAGGTTACTGGACCATTCAGCTCCCTCAGTTTTCTCCCACGTTTCAATCATAAACGCCGATTGCCAGCCCGGCAGATCTGGCCCATCGTTCCAGCACGACACGCTGATAGCCGGTCAGGTCCCTATTATAGCGGCCACGAGCTTGCATGATCACCTTTCTGGACGGGCGCACTTCTATGGTCACCTGGCTGGTGATTCCATCCTTCGACTCGACACGCATGGTCCAGAGAGAGCTGATCCCCTCCGCGCACACCGAGATATACGATGCCACGCAGTGGTGCATGGCTCGTCCTTCCGCAATCACTTCCGTAGAACTCAGCAACTCCTGGACGGTCCACTTTCTCAGATTTCCCAGTTCCAGACTGCCATCGATCTGCTCAAAGCCCACGAACCCCGACGGCTGCCAGAAAATCTCGGGATCTTGCTGTTCCTCTAATCTCGCTTTTTGACCACGAAAGATCTCGTGAATGATGTCGCGCGGCGTCGTGGGCTTCTTCGCCAGACTGTTTTGAATTCGGGCCTCTTCGACGGCTCGAATTTCCAGCTGGCGTTTGAATGCTGATTTTTCCAGCCGCGAATTGAAGCCGTGCTCGGCACACCATGCGCGATATTCAGGAATCGAGTGGATTCCGAGACGCTGCAGATGCCGCCACAAACACGGATCTTTACCTGCAACATACCGAATCGAATGCCGTTTGTGGGTCGAACTGAGAGTTGTCATGATCGATTTTGTGAGAGAAAATAGTGAGATTCGTGAGACGTCTCGAACTACTGAAAGCAGGCATTGCAGAGATTCCTGGAAACGAACGTTGGAGCGAGATGGGAAAGACACATCTCGAAGTATCAAGAATTGGCTTGTTGTGGAAGTTGTGGCGCTGGGCGCGGACTCTTGTAGGACGGACATTCCTGTCCGTCGCGTGACGGACGAGGATCTTCGCCGCGGGCACTTCACCGATGATGCGGAGACAGACAGGAATGTCCGTCCGACGGTCTCGATGGAATCTTATTCCAACCCGCAGGAGCCGATATCATCCATCCGAGTCAGCCGGGTGAATCGAAGACAAGAGAGAGGCTGCCGGGGTTCGCACGATTGTGGCACGGCACCGAGTATCGTGCCACAAAAGAAAACCGGGCGATTTTATTCGGGGTGGGTGCAGCCTTTGCACGACGTTGCAATTTGGAAGGCGTTGGAAGGCGAGTAGTGCAGAGGCCGTGGACCCACCGGGGCAAGCCCGGTGGCGGAGGTTCCTCGGAGGATTTCGAACGATTCTTTTTGAATTCTGCGACTAGTCTACAACGGCACGGGGACTTGTTTGATAATGTCGGCGATAATGTCACCTTTACTGGCGCCACCGTACTTGGATTGCGACGTCAGCATGACTCGGTGTGGCAACACGTATTTGGCCAGTGTCTGGACGTCGTCCGGCAGGACGTAATTTCGGCCATGTAGATACGCCGAAGCCTGGGCGGCTCGGAACAGCATCAAGGTGCCGCGCGGACTGACTCCTAAGCGCAGACGGCTGTCGCGGCGCGTCCGGCCGACGATGTCGACCATGTATTGGCCGACATTTTTCGCCACCTGCACCAGACAGACGTCATGCTGCATTTTCAGCAATTCATTTCGCGACAAGACCGGCTGCAAATCGTCCAGCGGGCGCGATGACTGCTGAGAATAAAGAATTTCCAATTCGGTGTCGGCGTCGGGATACCCCAGGTTGATCAAGACCAGAAACCGATCCAATTGTGCCTCGGGAAGCGGGTAGGTCCCATGGAATTCGACGGGGTTCTCGGTCGCCAGAACCAGGAACGGTTCGGGTAAGGGATGCCGTATTCCTTCGATCGTGGCCTGAGATTCACTCATCGCTTCGAGCAGGGCAGATTGCGTTCTCGGCGATGCGCGGTTGATTTCGTCGGCCAGCAAGACGTGCGAAAAGATGGGCCCTGCCCTAAAATTGAATTTTCCGTCCACAGGGTTGTAAATCGACGACCCCAGGATATCGGAGGGCAACAGATCGGGGGTAAATTGGACTCGATTAAAAGTCAAGTCGACCGATTTGGCCAGCGCTTTCGCCAGCGTCGTCTTTCCAACACCCGGCACGTCTTCCATCAAGACCGAACCACCGGCCAGCAATGCAATCGTCAGAATTTCAAGGCATTCCGGTTTCCCGCGAATGACGGTTCCTAAATTGTCTTGCAGTCGCCGCAGCGGTTCAGGCTGAGAATTGCCCGTGGGCATGAATGATCCCTTTGATGAGTTCGTCAATTCATTTTTGTTGGACGTCGTACTTGGACAGCGCCGCTTCGTGGGCTCATGAGCGGATCGGCGCTAGCCGCCGGTGCATTTCACACGAGTTTACTCGCGTGAAATGCACCACTTGAAAGTATTTATACGACGCACGGTTAAGAATGCGACGTTTGATCGCGGGGATCAGTATTGAAAAGCACTCCTTCGTGGCCGCGAACAGTATAACACGCTGGAAACTTTTCCCTCGATCTTTTCCATGCATTTTGCGAGTAAACTCGCAAGCGAGGCACCGGCGGCTAGCGCCGATCCGCTCATGGAAAGTGGCGAGGTCCAATTACTTACACACCCCGAACGCGAGATTCGTATGATATCGACTCCGGACCACGGCTGGCGAGTCGTACCAGGTGAGAAATGGGCTCACCTCTCGTCGAATGACGGATTCCGATCTACAATAGTAAGCCTTAGTCCGCAGGGTGGTTCGACACTCCGTATCGAGATGCCGAGTGCGTTCTGCCGTGAAGGAATTTCGTGTGACGAATTCCGCGTCGCTGAAATCGTGAGATTTCGGGCGGAACACGTCGATCGGCCCGAATTCTCACGAATTCAGCTACGAACATTCTTCAGGGCGTCGCCAGGTTGTTTGTCAGACTTTTAGATCGAAATAGCCAGATCCTATGCGAGTGCCCCCCTCCAGCCGCCAGCGGTTTGAAGCCTATCTCGAAGAACATCGGCGGAAACGCAAGGCCGGTGAAATCGTTCCCCTGGCGAAGCCTCACGGGAAGTCCGAACCGCGAAAAAAACTGTCCCGGCCACTTGGCACGTTGCTTTGGGAATTCTGGCACTTACTGCGTAGCGAACGTCCGGCCGTGACCCTGGCACTCGTGACGTTGACCGTTTCGACATTGTTGACCCTGATACCGCCAGCCGTCACACGACTGGTGATAGACGATGCTCTGGCACAGCCCGCCGGAACTTCGGTGACTACCGTTGAGTCTGCGAAACACGTCGCGCCACACTGGTTGGGATTCGCCCTTCCGCAAGACAAATACCAGCTGATCTTTGCTCTGGCGGGGATTGTCGTGGTCATTTCTCTGTTGGAAACGTTGATCCACATGTGGGGCCGCTGGCATGCGACTCGAGCCACGAAACGGGTGCAAGTCGCAGTCCGCAAGCAACTTTTCGAACATGTCGTGCGGTTCCCGCTGCATCGAATCTATCAGCTCAAATCGGGCGGAGTCGCCAGCACGCTGCGGGAAGACGCGGGTGCGGTCGGAGAATTGATCTTCAATTTACTGTACAACCCCTGGCGCGCCGTAATTCAATTCCTCGGCAGTCTGGTGATCCTGGCTCTGGTCGACTGGCGATTGCTGGTCGGCGGCCTGATGCTATTGCCGCTGGTGATCCTCTCCCATCGGGCCTATGTGGGGCGCTTGCGGCCGCTTTATCGTGACATTCGATTGCAGCGAGAAGAAATCGATGCCCAGGCGGCCGAAGCGTTCGGCGGAATGCGGGTGGTCCGCGGCTTCGGGCGTCAGCGAAGTGAAACAGGCCGTTTCGTACGCGGCAACCACGTGATGGCCCGGCAAGAACTATTGACCTGGTGGTGGTCGCGAGGAATTGAAATTGCTTGGGCAATCACGATCCCAATGGCTTCGGCCGCATTATTGCTTTATGGTGGCTGGCAAGTTCTGAACGGTGGCCTGACACTCGGCGCACTGATGATGTTCCTATTTTACCTCGCG
Source organism: Planctomycetaceae bacterium (assembly GCA_028291565.1). GTDB lineage: Bacteria > Planctomycetota > Planctomycetia > Planctomycetales > Planctomycetaceae > JAKFVC01. Next base: position 11,150 of record JAQGHT010000785.1, read on the forward strand.
ATGCTGCTGGGGCCGCTGGCCGTGCTGGCGAACAGTTCGACACAGTTTCAGAACAATCTCGCGGCACTCGACCGGGTGCTCGATCTGTTGGCGGAACCATTGGAATTTCCCGACGTCCCGAACGCTCTGGAAATCCAGCCGGGGAATGTGCGCGGCCGGGTCACGTTAGACAATGTCAGCTTCCGCTATCCCACGTCGGATAAGGATGTACTGACTAACATCAATCTGGATGTTTTACCGGGCGAAATGCTGGCGTTCGTGGGGCCGAGCGGTGCGGGGAAGACGACACTGTGCAACCTGATCGCACGGTTTTACGATCCCACGCAGGGGTCGGTTCGACTGGACGGAACCGATTTACGGGAAATCGATCTGGAACACTTCCGCAACCTGTTGGGGATCGTCGAACAAGAGGTGTTTCTATTCGATGGATCGGTCGCGGAGAACATCGGTTATGGTGACAAAGATGCCACTCTCGAAGAAGTCCGCGCCGCGGCGAAACTGGCACACGCCGACGAATTCATTCTGCAACTCGAGCAAGGTTACGACACGAAGATCGGCGAACGGGGCGTCCGCCTGAGTGGGGGACAACGGCAACGGCTGGCGATCGCTCGCGCCATCCTTGCCAATCCCAGGATCTTGATCCTGGACGAAGCGACCAGCAATCTCGACACGGAAAGCGAGCAATATATCCAGGAGAGCCTGGTTGAGATGATGAAAGGTCGGACCAGTTTTGTGATTGCGCACCGATTGAGCACCATTCGACATGCGCATCGAATTGTGGTGGTGGATCACGGCCGGATCATCGAAATGGGGACTCACGCCGAATTGTTGAAAGCGGGAGGCCGGTATCGTGATATGGTGCGATTACAATTGGGGCCGGATGTGGCGATCGGCGAGAATTGAGCGAGCTGTGTACACTATGATGTGACGCGATGAAATCTCTTGCCTTTCATCTCAAACCGGGGCAACGAACCCGGTTCGGCAGCGACCACTTCCACCTGGAAATTCAGACGCGTTTTGAACATCCGCACGACCTGGGCCTGTAACGCCACAGTTCCGTCGGCGGACTGTGCGGCAAGTGCCGGTTCAATTTCGACACGCACGTGCTGCATGGCCTTTTGATCGAGGACCGTAATCCGGTATTCCGCGATATTCGGGATCTGACGTAGCCATTCTTCCAGAGAACTCGGGTAAAAGTTATTGCCTCGGATGGTCAACATATCATCCGAACGCCCGAGAATGCCGCCGTTTAACCGCAACAGGGAATATCCATCCGGACTTGGTGTTGGATCGGCACGAACCATGTCACCAGTCCGATATCGAATCAGTGGGCTGCCCCAACGTCCGAGATTCGTAATGACCAACTCGCCGATTTCTCCAACCGGCACCGGATCTTCGGTCTGCGGATCAATAATCTCGGCAATGCATTCCGTTTCCAAGACATACAAGCTGCCCGGACATCCCAGACTCTCCGAAGCCATCGGTCCAACTTCTGTCATGCCCCAATGGTCGAAAACTCGAGCTCCCCAAGTTGTTTCCAGCTTTTCCCTGGTCGTCGGCAGGCAGCCGCCCGGTTCACCTGCCACGATCAGTCCGCGAACAGAACTATTCGCGAGATCCAAGCCCGACTCAGCGGCCACTTCAGCCAACCGTAATGCGTAAGTCGGCGTGCAACAGATAAAAGTTGCCCGATGATCCAAAATCATCTGCAATCGGGCCGCGCTATTCAGCCCTCCGGCTGAAAGACATAGATTACCCAATGCAGCAGCTCCATCAAAAGCTGCCCAGAACCCCAAGAAAGGACCGAACGAGAACGGGAAGCAAATTCGATCTTCCGGCTTCAACCCTACTAAGCGGTAAATCTGCGCCCAGCAATCCAGAAACCAATTCCAGCTACTCGGCGTGTCCAACCACCTGACCGGCAGTCCGGTTGTCCCCGAGGTCTGATGCATTCTCGAGTATCGCGGCAGTTCATAAGTCAAATTGGATCCGTAAGGCGGAAACGCTGTCTGATCGGCGACGATGTCCTTTTTTGAGACGCAGGGTAACTTGCGCAGGTCTTCCAGATTTTGAATATCAGACGCAATCAATCCCGCCGTATTGAAACGATTTGCCCAAAATCGATTGTGAGGAACAACTTCTGTCAGGAGCTGCCGCAATCGGACTTGTTGCCGATCGATGATTCCGGATCGATCCAGTTGCTCGGGGAATGGATTCTGGGGCATTGAAACTGTTGCTCGCGTCACGAGAAAACGTCAATTCGGGCGTGTTTGCGTCAATCGTAACGCTGACTGGCACGTACTTGTAGGGCGACACCCCGATCTCAGATTGTCACATTGGGATGACAGACGGGACTGTCCGCATTTTGCAGTCTGACCTGGCGGTAAAATATCACGATCACCTCAGGAGTCGCTGAAGTCATTCTCGACGTAGAAACTTCCCGAAAAATGGCTAGTAAGCCCTTCCCATCCCTATTGTAAGGGGGCTTTCATTGAACCAGCTGGCCCTGCAACTGCTGAATCAGTCAGATTCCGAAGTCTCGCCACAACAATGACACACATATTTACTTGCGTCGATCCGCAGTCTCGTCAGGGAAGTCGGTGGGAATCCGACGAAGAGCCGGACGGTGTTCAAGTCCCTCCGGCCCCCGCGTCGATTTCAAACATATTCGAACGCTGCCGTTTTTCGCAGTGTTCGAAAATTGCACAACACGATTTCCTTCCTTGATCGACATCCATAGTCTGACGGCACCGGAGAAGAGGTTGCATGTCTGCGACGGAAAAAAAAGACCAGTTCCGCCTTGGGTTCCTGACGGCAGTCGAGGTACCGGAGCAGGGATATGTGGGAGGCCTGCTGATCACCAATCGGCATGGCCGGCCGCTGGAGTTCCAATGTACGGCTCCGTTGAAACCGAATCGGACCCAGGAAATCTTATACGGTACCACGTTAGGGTCCTATGTTGTCGGCGAAGTCATTGCCCGGACGCTCATCGAAAAAGTCGGTGTTAAACCGCACTTGATCCTCACGGAGCTGGCCGAAATTCTTGAGCTGCGAAATCACGTTTCCATGCCCGTCGGTTTCCTGGAACCGGATCGCGTAATTGTCGCAGAAACGACTAGTAATACTCTCACCGAACAACCAACAACTGAAGCACCGTTGAAAATCGGACGCCAGTGGTTTCGGTTACACGCCGCCCACACGGATGATCGCGCTGACGTTGAGAATCATTCAACACAAATTCCCAAAGATGCTGACATGCGGGAACCATTTGAACGCGTCCGAGAAGCATTGCTGGAAACCGTGAAAAACGGAGTGGCTCGGTAGTCGAGACGTCACTTCGTGTCATGAATCAGCACCGAAGACAATCGGTTCTTCGATGCTGACGAATCAGCGTCAGGCGTAGAGTTTGTCGCGAATTCAGGGGTGTCCGTAAATGTCAACGTCTTCAAACCCTGCTGGTACACTGGCAACTTCGGCAGGTGTACCCGGTTCTCTCAATCAACCGAATCTTGATTCGAAAGCGCACGACGGCGTCATCCCCGCTCCGCATTTCGATTCCTTACAATTCGCCCGGCAGTTCGTGCAAGAGCATCTTTCCACGGCAGCCTGCGATCGGCCTCAAGCACAATCTGAAGAACTCACGTCGGAACCGACGGAGATTGTTCCAGAGCTGGAATCATCGGTCGCTCCAGAACCAGCCACTGCAGAGTTGGCAATCCACGCCACAGAGCCAGAAGCACCGCCCTCCGAAACGCCCGCGGCCGCGGAATGGGTCGATGTCGGAAACATCCCCGAAGAAGTCAATGTCTTTGACGCAAATCCCATTCTTCCCCCGCCCGCGCAAATCGCAAACCCGGAACCGGTAGCAGAAACGTCCACCGAAATTGCTGTCAGCCCGACAGCTTCGAGCCCCACAATTTCGGATCCAGCGGAACCCGGCAACTCAGTTGCCAAGAAATCGATCCCAACTCGCACAAAGCCGCCCAAATCATCTGATCCAGAAGCAGAGTTTAAGCCACAGATCCACATCGCCGGATTCAATAGTGCCTTGAACCGCACCCCGCAGGTGCAGACGACGTCAGTTCCGTTATTTGGTAAGAATCTGGCAACGACCAAATGGACTCCATTCTGGGGCAAAGTCGCCACATTTGGGCTGACATTTCCGGAAGGTTTTGAGTTCCTGCCAACCAAACCGCTCAAGGAACCTAAAGCGGACGTGGGTGGTGAATCAGCGGGTTTGGGACCGACCAAGGAAGAGTTACTGGCTCTGCTCGCTCCCGGAGATATCGCAGCCGCAGTCGTGGTTTCGACGGAGCCACTGCCACCAGAAAAGAAAACACGGCTCAAACCGCCGCACGATGCCGTGTCGATGGAAGATCGATTGTTCTATCTCTTGCAGCCACCGTTGGAAACATGGCTCAAGGGTCAAGAACTGATCATGCCTTTCGAGCCCTTTCCGTATCAATACGAAGGAATTGCCTGGCTATTCGCTCAACAAGCCGCATTGCTGGCGGACGAGATGGGACTTGGCAAAACCATGCAGACGATCACGGCCATGCGGCTATTACTGCGTGCGGGTCAGGTCAACCGCATCCTGCTCGTCTGCCCAAAACCGCTCATTCCCAATTGGCAGCGTGAGTTCAAAAGCTGGGCTGAAGAACTGCCCGTCGTGACGATCGAAGGCGATGCGGCACATCGCAAGATGCAATGGACGATGCCCGGCGTTCCGATCTTGCTGGCGAACTATGAGATTCTGACCCGCGACTTCGAAATGCTGGCAGACGACCCGCCCCGGTTTGACCTGCTGATCCTCGATGAAGCGCAACGCATTAAGAACCGCACGTCGCGCACGGCACTCACGGCGCGCGCCATTCCCCGCAAACGCAGCTGGGCATTAACGGGCACGCCCATCGAAAACCGTCCTGAGGAAATGGCATCCCTCTACGAGTTCATGGAAGTCATCCCGCAAGCTGCGAACCCGGACCTGCGACAGCTGCAAAAGCTCTCCAAAAGTTATGTTCTGCGGCGGACTAAAGACCTGGTCATGAAGGACTTGCCGCCTCGCTTTGACCGCGAGGAATATCTCGAACTGGCCCCGGCGCAGAAGGCAGCCTACGAGACAGCGGAAAAAGAAGGCATTATCCAGCTGAATGATCTGGGTGATTCCATTTCCATCCAACACGTGTTCGAATTAGTGCTGCGGTTGAAGCAAATTACGAACTTCGAACCGGTGACGGGCGAGAGTGCCAAGCTCGATCGCCTGGAAGCCGACATGGAAGAGATCGCGGCGAGTGGTGGAAAAGCGATCTTGTTCAGTCAGTGGACAAAGACGATTGACTACCTGGAAAACAAGCTGGCCCGTTTCGACCCGCTCATTTATCACGGACGGATTCCCGTCAAAAAGCGTGAACCCGTACTGAAAGAGTTCAAAGACAATCCGAGTCGCTCGTTGTTAATGATGAGCTATGCCACAGGGGCAGTCGGCTTGAATCTTCAGTTCGCGGGATATGTGTTCCTGTTTGACCGCTGGTGGAATCCCGCCGTCGAGGATCAGGCGATCAACCGCGCTCATCGTATCGGACAGAAGACGCAGGTGATTGTCACCAAGTTCATCTCGAAGGACACGATCGAAGAGCGGATTGACAAGGTTCTCGCGGAAAAACGTGAACTCTTCGCTGCCGTGCTGGGTGATGGCGACAACACGAATGTGTCGCTGAGTTTGAATGCGTCCGAGATCTTCGGGTTGTTCGATTTGAAAGCCAGGCACGGCAAAGGCACCCGCTCGATTGCACCGCCGCCGCCACCACCGAGTTAGCAGCTGAGTTATAATAACGGTGCCAATCCGGTCTACTCATGAGTTGCTTCCCCATTTTGAAGCGAGTCTCGAATGATTGCCAAAGCACCAATCTTTCCGACAACACGTCGTAAGCGACTCCTGTTTTTGTTTGGTGCGACCGTCTTGGGTTGGATCCTGCTGGAGGGCCTTTCCTGGTGCGCGGTTCGATCCATCGAACATAAGACCATGCTGCCACTGCGTGCCATTCAACAGGAGCTGGTTCGTTCGAGTCATGTGCGTGCGAGCGAAGCAGAATCAATCCATCCCTATCTGGGTTGGGTTTCAAATCCCCAGTTGAATACCGGTACTACGCTGTTTGACCGGACGATTCCCGTCAATTCGCTCGGATTCGACGATGAGGAGCACGGAATCCTCAAACGTTCGCCAGGGCACTTTATCGTCGGAATCACGGGCGGGTCCGTCGCGTGGCAAATGAGCGTCGCGGGTGAAAAGGCGTTGCGACAGGCACTCCTCGAACACCCCCGTCTGAAAGACAAGCAGATAAAACTCGTGCGATTAGCAAAGTCCGGATATAAACAACCACAACAAGTGCTGGCATTAAACTTCGCACTCGTGCTCGGCAATGAATTCGATGCCGTCGTGAATATCGATGGTTACAATGAAATCGCGTTGAGTGCCATGGAGAATGATATCGCCGGAGTTTTCGCGGCATACCCTCGTTCCTGGCACGCCCGCATGCAGTACGCGATTGACCCCCGAAACCACGCGACGGCATTCCAATTACTGCGCGCAAAAGGGCTCAAGCAACAGATTGCCCAGGAGCGGTTGGACTCCTGGTTGCATTGGTCCCCCACTCTCAACCTGATCTGGTGGGCACGTCATAACGCATTCGAACGAGAAATCTTGCAACTCTCCTTAGAATTCAGAGACCGCCAAAACACGAAAGACTTCGGATTCGCAATTCGCGGTCCCCAGCAGCTGTATTCGGATGAACTGGGAATGTACGCTCACCTGGTGGATATTTGGAGCAACAGCTCGTTGCAAATGCACCAACTCTGCATCGCCAGCAAATGCTCATACACACATATACTACAGCCAAATCAGTACTTTCCCAATTCGAAACCGATGGGACCAGCCGAACGAAAAATTGCGGTCGTCGAAGGTCAAAAAAATGGAAAATCAATCGCCAAAGGCTACCCTATGCTCATCGCGCAAGGTCAGAAACTGCAACAGCAGAACCTCGACTTCCACGATCTGACGCAGCTTTTTTCGCAAGTCTCGGATCCGATCTATGTCGATTTCTGGTGTCACTACAATCAAACGGGTTGTGAACTTCTCGCACGTGAAGTCGCGAAACGAATCCTGGCCAACTTGGACCGGCAAAACTGAGTCCGCGCATTCGCCAAATTCCATCATTCATGCTTTAGACTTAGAATTACAGCCCATTTGATGACCGCAAGGTTCGCTGGGGTGACGCAACTTGAATGATGTCGATGGCGTTCAGCTTGTTACTGATTGCACCGTGAGAGTTGGCGATTTTTAACTTTCCATTCCGGACATGGACCGCGACCGTGTTTTCGGACCAACGCGCGTCGGATGTTGGAACGGCATCAATCACCAATTGTTTCTGAACCTTGATCTTATAATGGCCGGTGACGCTGTCAGGATCACCGGCAATCACGTGGACTTGATAAGTTCCATTCGGAACCGCGATCTGCCAGGACGCGTTGCGATTCGACCTGGTCTGCATTTCAGCAAAGCTGTCTTGTAATTCGTTCGGAGACGTCGCGCTATTCCGGTCGACTAAGTTGCTGCTGTTGTCTTTGTTCCAACCATATTTCAATGCGCCTCCGTGCGTTGCGTAGACCAGGCCCGTGTCGTTGAGATACCCGTTCGGGATCTCATTCAGATTCGGTGAAAAGTTGACGTGAGCCGCGAACAACGACGTCGGTTGCGCTGAAACCTCTGCGGAGACTGAGCTTTCGCTGTCAATCACGGGAGTGTTATGCTGATTGGAATTCACGGCAGTGATCGTGTAAAAATATTTCGTACCGTTTAGGGCGCTGGTATCTGTGAACTCGGTGGCCAGCACGCCCGTTATCAGTGGCACTGAATCCTCGCCTCCTGCCGTCGTACTACGATAAACATTATAGCTTTGAGCTCCAGTCACTCCTGACCAGAATAAGGCGATCCGATCATTCCCGGCCGCCGCCACCAGGCCTCCGGGAGGCAAAGTCACCGCAGTCGCATTGGTGCCAGCAAAGTCATTGTTACCCGAGGTATTCACAGCCTTGATGTGGTACTCGTAGAAATCTCCAGGTGTCACGTTCGTGTCTGCCCAGGAATACGTGGCCGGCGGAGCCGTATGCAGCGGAGGCAGACTGGCATAAACCTCGAACGCCCCATGATTGACGGCTCGCAGAATCTGGTACCCTGTGGCAGTAATCCCAGCGTTGTCGGTCCAACTCAAGTCCAATTCGCTTGGGGAGGCGGAGGTAACCTCGGCGTTTGAAGGCTTGGCGGGCGCCAGGGGAATCGTCACACTGGTGACATTGGTATTCTCCGACTCCCCAGCCGCGTTGAAAGCACGCAGACGGTAGTAGAATGTGCTTCCAGGCGCCAATCCCGTCGCGGAATCGATGAATCCACTGTGCGAAGCGGCCACAAATTCTGTGATGAAATTCTCTGTAAAATCGGGATCCGTGGCTCGATCCAGGTGGAAACCTGCTTGATTGGTCGAGTTATTCGTCCAATTCAGAGCGACAGATGTGGCAGTAGCCGGAGTCGCGCCCAATCCAGTCGGAGCATTGGGCGCCTGCGGCGAACTCGGCGAGAAGGTCCAGTTCACAATATCCTGAGTCAGCCCTAAACCACCTGTCCCGCCCGTGAAACCGACGTACGCATTCCCACTTCCAACGGTTCCAGGAATATCAATCAGATAGTTTTGTGTCGCCGTAGCTTGAGTGACGGTATCCAGAATCGTCACACTAAGTGTCGTGCCATCGTAGGACATCGTGACCTGGAATGGATCACCGCTATGCAAATCGATGTTTGACGCCAGCAGATCAATCGATCCAGCTTCAAATGGCGCGGCACCATCTGTATAGAGACCCGTAGAACTTGTCCCTTCACCATTATTGTTGTAGAGATCGAATTTAATCGCCACACTCTGCCCAATTCCAGCATCGGGTCCATACCCCAGACTACCGCCCGCAGTTCCCAATGCCGCCGGCCCAACTCCCTGAATGGTAAAGGTGAAGCCATCTGCGGTATCGGTGCCCGATTGCAGCTGGAATGAAAACTGCGTGTCAAACCGAGTTACGTCCACGGGATTCGTCGAGAACGCACTGCCCGCTTCAAACAGATTGCTGTCGGTCAATTGCAGTTGCGTATCCGCAACTTGAGCTGTTCCATTCAGCGTCAATTGTTCGGCGGCATTCGCAAATCCGGCACTGAAGTCAATCAGTGCGACCACATTCGTCGTGGTCGCATCTGCGACATTGGAATCACTCGAATCTCCCAATCCATTGAAACCCCGAATCCGGAAATAGTATTTGGTATCGGGACTCAGTCCACCAATGGCGATCGACGTCGCACCACTCGTCGCAGTCGTCGCCGGATTGAAACTCAAACCGTCTGTCGAGATTTCAACCTTGTAACCCGTGGCCATGTTCGGTGACGTCGTCGAGTCTTGCCATGTTAAATTCACTGATGTTCCGGACAGGGCTGTGGCCGATAAACTCGGCGCGTGGGGAACCGCATTCGCCGGTGGAGTCAGGCCATAGACAACTAGACTGTTGGTCGTGCCAACATAGACTTCTCCGTTGGCGACAGTCGGGACGGCGAATTTCACGACAGAACCCAGATTGTCTGCACCGCCTCCTTTCTGACCACTGTCCCACAATTCGGTCGCGAATGTGTTGGCATCATAGGCTCGCAACCTGTTCGTCTGCCGATCCATCACCCAGACAATTCCGGCTGTGTTCCCATTGGAAGAAATGCTCTCCGAACCTGGCAGGTAACCAAATGTGGCTGATGTCTGTGAAGTCACCGACAGGGTTCCGTTCGGATTGATGACATACGCATTCGCCGTCCCGCTATAGCCACTTGTCCAATAGATCTTCCCATTGAAGTACGCCGCGCTGCTCAATGATCCGCTGATCTGAACCGGGGGCGTGTTTTGGCCGCTGCCGTTGGGAATTGAGTTGAGAACGTGGTCGTTGTTCGGATCATATTTGCCGAGGTTGTCTCGATCGACCAGATAGATCTTCCCCTCTTTTCCAGAGACGACCATGAGGTGCGGATGACCGGGAATGCTGGCAGAATCGGGTAACAGAGTGGCACCGCTCGAACCGAAATCGGCATCCGCATTGTCGAGATCGACCTGGTTGTAAGGTGCAAAATAATCGTCGACTTTCAGGCCCCAACCGTTCTTATTCTGATTTTTCGAATTGGTCGTCGGGTCGGCAACGACCTTAACCAGCGATTCGTAGTAATCTCCGTCCACCGGAAATCCCTGGGCATTCAGAACCGGATTGCCATGGCCACCGGGACCGTTGCCAGTCTCGAAATAGAAAGCGCTGCCATTGGCTTCGAAGACTAATCGACCGCCCCCCTGCCAGATTCCCGCCAGACCACCGTTTGGAGTTGTGTTCAAAACACCCTTGAGTTCGAAATCAGTCGTCGTCAGATGTGAAATGTCCCACATCGCAACCCATCCATGATATGGGCCATTGTCGCCATGCGAGGCCCATTCCACATAGATCTTGCCGTCAACCAGACTTAAAGCGCCACGTTCGGCTTCCCGCAACGCATTGAACTGCACGACCGGCTGGCCTGTGGCGTGATAGGGATCCGTGACATTGCCATCTCCAGTTCCGTAGCAATAGATTTGCGTGTTGTTCAGATTTCCGTCGGTTGTGTCACCAATCAAATAGGGAACCGTCTTATCGGTGCCATTGGTGACGTCTATTGCGTGCAGACGCTGCACATAGTGCACATTGCCGCCGATGACTTCCCGCGTTTTCACCACCAGATAGAGCGTGTTTGTCGACGGATCGATCACTGGCGTGCCTGTAATGCCGATCTCCGGACTGATGTCCCCTGTCCCCACTTCGTCACTGGACAAAGTCGCGATTTCGGTGGCATTCTGGGGATTATTGATGTTTGAACCAGGCTGTGTCCCGACTTGCCCACTCGTCAGATCTGTGAAACTCCGCTTCCACAAAACGCTTCCGCCCGCCACGCTGCCGTCAATCGCATACAGGCTGTCATGCTCGGTTGCCACAAATACCACATCATGCGTCGTACCGTCGACACCAATCGTCGTGTTTGGTCCGGCCCCAATTGTCAGCCCAGTCTGAACCAGCGGCTGGGCATAGACCTGACCGTCAACCGGGGTTGCGAAGAGTTTCCCAAATGATCCAACCTTGACATTATTGGGCCCCAGTTGCGTTTCGCCAGAATTGACGCCTGTGCTGGCCGTGTCATTATGAAAGGTGAGAACGTCGACGGACAACAGTAGCCGGCATTCCAATGCTTCCGGGCCACTCTGATCAGGAGAAGTCTGAAAAGCAGAATTGCAACGTCGCGCTGGCCTCAGTCGACGCTCCCAGGAAATCGATTTCCACATGATCGCACTCGGTTTCACAAAACGGAGATAGTCGAAACCGGATAGCATCGACGTAGTACGCTGCAGCAGACAAGCGGTCAGTTCAGAAAAGAGACAACCGTCACATCGGGCATGCAGGGTACCACAACACGATTTCATCTGCGAAGCAAGAACAGCCTAAACACAACAGCCTTCGCAATCGACAGCGGCCCACCAAATTCACCGTCGCGCATCTTGGACACACGTCGCGCAAAAAAGACGCACGATCGACTGGAATCTTTGAAGAACCAGCTCGTTGACGTGATAGATTTCTTTCGTAGCCAAGAGAGGCCACAAGCTGACAATTGGTGTCGACAACCACCATTTGCCTACAGACTCGGAAAATGCTGAAAGGACGACGAAACGCGCCCGTGTCGGCGGGAAAAGTGGTGAAGTGCGAAACTCGTAACGAGTCTTAACTTCATGCGACTTCGCGCCGCCGAAAATGTCACATGCCAACTGGTAATCACCTGGGGCAAAGATGACAGACCCATCCGCGGGAAGAATCCTGCTTTCAGCGTCAACGAAACTTGTGACCGATCAAGGCCACATCATGATTGGCCTCCCAAGGCGGCCCCTGTCCCACTACTTCCCTCGTGGTGAGACGGGGCCGCTTGAGGAGCTGATCGCCGTATGACCGGCTGGCTGGATGATTGGCGCAGATTCGTCGATTTCGACAGATTCGACGTCTTTCGTTGCTGCTTCCAAATTCATTTTGCGTTTTCCGCGAACTGAACTCCGCTGAGCCAAAACGGGGTCCGCGGCCACTTTTTCGGACGGTGAAATCGGTTCTTGCCCCGTCGGCCACTTTCCATTTTGCCGCGAGCTGCGTTTCGCGGCCATTTCGCGATGATGCTGCTCCCGAATCGCAGCCACGCGTTCCTCGTCGGCTTCGCGTTCTCGCGGGACTTGCGATCCTTCAACCCGTCCCACGACGTGGCCGGCGACGATCGCGAAGAGCGAGCCACCGAATGCCCCACCCACGTATGTTCCATAGGCGGGATAGAGTAGCCGATAGGCTTCTTGTTCGTCGGCAGCAGTTCCTTCGGTCCGGAGGTATTTCAGCGCATCACCTGTTGCCACGGCTTCATAATAGAGGGGCGTGAAGGGGACCAGAGCATACACCGCGGCATACGTTCCCGGGAGTTTACGCCTGGAAAAATCCTTGGCATGGCCACCTTCATGCAGGACCAGCGCCGGAGCATCGCTATAGACATGGATCGTGTTTGTGAATGGATTGTAATTGTCGCCGCCGAAGACTCGGCCCGGAAGAATCGTGTAGCCCACCCAGGACAAAGTCCCCAATGTATATCGCCAGCCGGCTCCCACCGATTTGTTGGCCACCAGTCGCCGCCACTCCTCACGCGGAGCGTACTGATTGACACGGACTTTCACATTTTCCAGTTCATTGTCATCGAGATATTTCGCGAGGGCGATTTCGGTTTCCGGTGACACTGCGTGATTGTCGACGCGATGGTCCCACAAGATGATCTTGGAAGGAATGCCGATGACCCAGCCAATGCCATCCAACACCGGGCGAGGTTGACCGCGTTCTATCTGGTCACCTCGAATGGCCGCCAGTTCTGGCGAACTGTGATAGTTCTCGGCCCGGCCATAGCGATAAGCGGATGAGGCACAGCCTGACATCCCGCAAATGGCGCCGCAAATGCTGATTGCCAGACACAGGAAATACCCCACCCGTCGGCCTCTGACAGGAAAATGTCTTTTTGAATCCGGCATATCAGGTTGTCGATGATCCTTCATCTGAGCAGCTCCGGTTTCTGAAACCGTACACGGTCGACACGTAAAATCAATGGTGCGCCGCGCGGGCTCCTAGAATGCCATTCGGCTCACCAAAAACCCTCACTTGAGATCTCTCATCGACATTCGCATGATGACAAGAAGAAATCGACAGGATTGAAACTCAGATCAAATTCGCATCGCAAATTCGACAAACATTCGCCATCGTGCTTGCCCCAGCGGGTCGATGGCCAATACGCGACTCTATTTCCGCGGCTTTACTATTTGCGAAGTTGTTCATAGCGCTGGATCACCGAAAATGCATTGTCAACCTAGGAAACATGGCCATTTCAAGCAACTTTCACAACTTTTGTCGCGGCGACAGTATTAACCCCTTCGATATTCGTCAAGGCGATTGACACTGTTCGATTCAAGGTGCCGGCTTTTTTACTGGTCGTCGAGAATGCCAGATTCTCAAGACAAGCTTGAACGGCGGCATCTGTGGCCTTGGAGTTGAACTTCAGCGTGAATTGCGTTGATCTCGAACCATTGGAATAAGTACCAATTGTCACGCCGTTATATTTGATGTTCGCGCCCGACTTCGTGATCCCATTTCCCGTCTGGATACTTAGGAAATCGTAACTACCCGCATTCATCGTCAGTCCTAGAGTCAGCTTCGCTCCGGACAACGACAGGCTATCCGGATTCGCGAATGTCGCCGTCGGATCGACGGCGACTGCCGGGCCACCTCGGGTGTAAGTCGAAGTCGCACCGGGAAGTGTGACGATCGGTACGGTGATCGGCGTCGTCTGCCAGCCAATATCATCCAGCGCGGCCCAGTCGAGTGCTGTAAACAGTTTGCGCGTCCCCGCGGCAATCGACGGATCCATTGACGTTTCTTGATTTCCATCTTTCAATCCGTCAACCCAATGGGACCGATCACTCGCCAGCTGTGGTTTGCCGCCGAACTCGGCATCCGCTTTGGGGCCTGTGAAGGTCCCATTGGAAACGAACGTATGAAATGAGTCAGACGTGCCAAACCCTAAAACATGTCCGATTTCGTGCATGGCCACCGACATGAAGTCGTATTGCGGCGAACTTGGGTCTGGCGGTGTCGTGCCAAAGTACCAATCGGTTCCGACGGTATCAAATGTAATGCTACCGCCCCACGGACCAAAATCCGTCGGGTGGCTGCCTGCGGCCCCCGCCTGACCTCGTTGATCGACTGTGGTGAAAAACGAATTCGGAACTCCGGAATAGCCTCCTGGTCCCCCCACACCCAATGTTCCCTGCGAGAGATCTCGTCCCCCCGCATAAAGGACAATCGTATCGGTTGGCACAACCAGATTGTGCACCGACGTTTGCGTCCCCGTGGCGGGATTGGTAAACAAGGCGTTCCAGGTATTGTTTCCCGAAGGATTAATCGCCAGCAGATCATCCGTAATCCGTGCCGAATACATGTCCGCAACGCTTTGCAGCAGATCCTTCTTCGCCTGAGTATCAAAGAACTGATTTGTGTCGTAGCTATAATCGATTTGAATCGTCAGCGCCGTCGGGACCTGACGCGCCTCCAATGATTCGATGCGAATCAGGCAGCTGGCATCCTCAAGCGACTGAGAATGCTTTCGGCGTGACGCATGCTGAGGCCGGAACGACCATGATCCCAACAGGTTTTCCAATAAATTCCAAGACATTCTTCACTGTTACTCCAGGAGTCGGGTGAAATCAGCGGGATTCTAACCGACATCCCCGCAGGACTACCAAGAGGAGTTTCTCTCTAAATAGACATAATCTTCTTCCGAGCGTCGCTGGAGCATCCGCGACACCTGAAAGTCCTCGCGCCGAGCAAAATGTCACATTCCGAACGGCTGTCACATCTTGCGAATGCAGCAGTCACTTCTGCCAGAAGCCTGATCACTCGAAATGTGCTTTTTCAACCGCGTGCAGTAACAGGGACTGAGTATGGAGAATATCAGGCCGCGACGATTCCGCTGGGCAATCGGTTTGGCCTCCGCCGCCCTGCTGATTGGGGCCTTATTCATCTTACGGCGTTTGGGGTACTTTGAGAAATTGGGGAACGATCTTCTGGATGTCCTTATCAATCAGCTGACGGCCCTGCGGGAATTGCAGGCAACGTATCCCGTCGCCGCATTTTTCGTGGGAATGGCTGTGTACGCGGTCGTGACGGGTTTGTCATTCCCGGGGGCCGCCTTGATGACAATTGCCTACGGCTGGTTGTTTGGCTTTTGGCAAGGCTTGCTGCTGGTCAGCTTTGCCTCCGTGGCCGGTGCAACACTGGCATTCTTATTGAGTCGCTATTTGCTTCGAGACCGAATCCAGCGCCGTTTTGGAGACCAGTTGCAAGGATTTCAGTCCACACTGCAACGTGAAGGACCATTTTATTTATTCACGCTGCGGCTGATTCCTGTTGTCCCATTTTTTGTCATCAATGTCGTGTTTGGGCTGACTCCGATTTCAGTTCGAACATTCTGGTGGGTCAGCCAGTTAGGAATGCTGCCGGGCACGGCGGTATATGTCTACGCCGGGACTTCTCTTCCCGGATTGGAGCAACTTCGCGATCCGACGGTCTCGAAGATCATCAGCCCCCAGTTACTCGTGGCATTCGCCTTGTTGGGAATCTTCCCGCTGCTGGTGAAAAAGGGGTTAAGCCGCATTACTTTACGCCGTGAATGATTTTAGCGTGGCGAATTCCGCTACGAAAATCCTTCACGGTGTCGCGCATGACTCCGGGCGAGCGTCCGGCGTAAGCCGGATGGTGTTTCTGAGGTTACAGATACGATACTTGCGCTTCGGGCTTGCTTGCATCGGTGAATAATCCGGGCGATGAATTTCGAGATCCCGGCTGGAAGTTGCCGCTGGCACGAATTTCATCCATAATTGCGCGACCCCTAAAGCCGATAAAGTCTTCCAAATGGAGCAGCTAGCGCGGAGTAACTTCGGGTGTGAGCGAAACACAGAGAAACTCCCGTCGAATCTCAAGAATCGACCGGCAAGTGCAAGATTAGCGCGTTATAGACAGCTTTAAAATTCAAACTACCAGTGCGGAAGGAATCCCAGCATGCCAATTTTTCAAGACAACGCGGACTCGATCGGCAGAACTCCACTGGTCCGCATTAATCACCTCACACAGGGCCTGGCGGCTATCGTGGTCGCGAAGATTGAAGGGCGGAATCCGGCATATAGTGTAAAATGTCGCATTGGCGCCTCGATGATCTGGGATGCCGAAAAAACAGGGAAGCTCAAGCCCGGGATGCAAGTGGTCGAACCGACCAGCGGTAACACGGGCATCGCATTGGCTTACGTTTGCGCATCGAAAGGCTACCCTTTAACATTGACAATGCCGGAAACCATGTCGATAGAACGCCGTCAGATGCTGAAGGCATTCGGCGCCAAATTGATTCTGACTCCGGGTTCGGAAGGGATGCGCGGTGCAATCAAGAAGGCCGAGGAACTTTCCGCGGACCCGAATTATTTCATGCCGCAACAATTCAAGAATCCCGCCAATCCAGCGATTCATTTCAAAACGACCGGACCGGAAATCTATAACGACACAGAAGGTAAGGTCGACTATTTCGTCTCCGGCGTCGGTACAGGTGGCACGATCACCGGAGTGTCACGGTACCTGAAGCAGGAAAAACACGTGGCGGTGAAATCGATCGCTGTCGAACCCACGGATAGCGCCGTGTTGTCCGGCGGAGCACCTGGACCGCATAAGATCCAAGGTATCGGCGCCGGATTCATTCCGGACATCCTGGACCGTTCGATCATCGACGAGGTCATCCAGGTCACCAATGACGAATCTTTCGAGATGGCTCGGCGGCTCGTCAAGGAAGAGGGCATCATGTCCGGTATCAGCTGTGGTGCCGCGATGGCCGCCGCATTGAAAATCGCACGTCGCCCCGAAGCAGCCGGCAAAACCATCGTGGTGATCCTGCCAGACTCCGGCGAACGGTATTT
>JAQGHT010000822.1 GCA_028291565.1 Planctomycetaceae bacterium
ATTTGCGGATCCGGTCTTGTTGCATCAACGCCTGTCGGTACGCGGAGAATGCTGTCAGCCTGCGCGCCGACATTATCAGCATCAGCCACGAGGCTTGGTGAGTGTCCGAGGCCTGCATGATCTTTGACCGCAGGACCGATGGCCCGTTTCGATCTTGGCGATCGAACCACAAACAACAAAGGCAGCATGAGAAATGCATAGTGGGGCCACTGTCCCGGCGGACCGCTGAACGAATTGGGTTTCCAGAACAAATCAACGGTATCGCGGCCCCAGAAATACCAGGGACGTGTTTGATTTGTCGGCACATGCGGATTGGCGTTTCGCAGGCTGTCCTGGTCAAGTTGCCGATTGAACATCGGATGGATCGGATTGCCGAAGGCCCGATAATTCTTAATCCACCAGGGGGAGAGTATCGAAAATCCGATCAGGAACAGGCAGGTCATTCGAATCAGGGTTTGGCGCGTTCGCCATGTCCGTTGCGCGATCCATAACCAGGCCCACCAGCCGCCGATAATTGGCCACCCATAAAGTCCCTGAGCCTTGATCGAAGCAGCGGTGCCCAGGCAAATCCCACAAAAGATCACGACGGGCCAACGCAGGCTCCGACGATGCCGGGCTTCCAGCAACCAACTGACAACCGCCAGAAACAGCAGGCTATAGAGGGGTTCGATACGTGGCGTTGCGGCCACGGCCTGAACGATTAACGCGGACCAGTAAACCGGAACCGTCCAGATCGCCGCGCGAATGCCGATCCAGCGACTGGCAATGCTGGCCGCCAGCACCGAAGTCATTGCCGTGGCCCAAAATACCAACAGTGCGGGGTAGGCTTCAGCCCCAGCCGCCAGACCGAGCGCAAACCACAGGTAGGCCTGCCCAGGCAAATTCGCGAGAAGTTCTGCATGGCTGACGACCAAGCCATACTGCCGCAACAAACTCGCCGAGTTGGGCAGATGGTACATTTCTGAGTCATAATCCCAGACCGGACCACACGCCCACAAAAGCGTCACCAGCATAACGGCCAGCGTGGCCGTTCCTGCAACACAGCTCATGATTTCACGTCGATAAACCCGCCACAGGCCGAGCCAGCGAACTGAGCCCCAGACTTCCCAGCCTGACAGACGGCGATCGGCTCCCATGCCGAACAGGATTGAGCATATGCACGAAACAGGTGCAAGGATCGACGGATAAAACTGGCCAAAAGCGGCGAGAACACAGAGGCCGAGACTCAAAATGGACCAGCCCAAGGCGG
Organism: Planctomycetaceae bacterium; assembly: GCA_028291565.1. Taxonomy (GTDB): domain Bacteria; phylum Planctomycetota; class Planctomycetia; order Planctomycetales; family Planctomycetaceae; genus JAKFVC01. The sequence goes on from JAQGHT010000822.1 coordinate 1,250, forward strand.
AAGATAAGGCCAGAAATTCAAGCGGCCGAATCGAAATTCCGCACCATTGACGGAGAATTCGGCCGCCGCAGCCGGCAGTTGTGATCGCCGTCAGAATGAGCATGCAAATGGGGACGGTCCGCTCACAGAAACCGCGAAGCAGTGCGTGATCGGTAATTGTTCCGAGCGCAACCAGACACCACGCCGTTATGAAAACAAGCCATCCGGCGGTTCCAGGCAATCGATGATTTTCACCAGCATCCTGCGGTGATTTGAGCATGCTCCCACCATCATGTCAGGAGGCCGAATGAATCAGTCGCTCCGTTATTTCCCTGCGATTTGCGTCGTCTGAGGTGTGCTCAATTCGTCCGCGAACATCCATAACAAGGACTCGGCCGACTTTTGAGCAGCCGGCTTGGCAACTTGCACCACGGCCGGCTGGTGCGAAACGGTCGTTGTCCTGGCCGGAGTCGATCGAATCGGAGGGGCACCAATCCCTGGTCCGACGAAGTGGGATCTTCCCGAACGCGCAATTCGAGTCGGCCGATGATTGCCGTCCTGCATGGTCCAAATCAGGACGAACAGGGTGGTGCCAAGAATTAAACAGAACGCGCGACTGAGCAACATGATGAATCTTCTCGGGCTATGCCGCGCCTTTTAATTGTTTTCCACTTATTTTCAACGCGAAAATCACTCAACTCATCCTTGAGGTGATATTCAGCCCCAAGTTTTTGTCTTTTCCGCGTCCCAATTGACTGGAATTGGAATTGCCAGCTTCCTTTTGGCGCGCTACGTCTCTGCCCGAAGGTATCGACAAACTGCTACGGCAGGTTGAGAAATTTGCGTTGGCCTATTGGACTGAGGAACCTAATACGAGGATGAGCCCGAAAAACATCAAAAAATGTCATTCGGGCTCAAGTTTGGGGATGTCAAAGATTCTAACGCGTCAGGCCGCTGGTCCCGAATTTCGTCGCCAGGCAATTCACCGTGATCGTTTCACCGCCACCTGATCTATTCATCAGCGACAACGAAGTTTTTGAGAATCCCCAAGCCTGCGATTTCGACTTCGGCCAGATCGCCGGGCTTCATAAAGACTGGGGGTTTCCGCGCTGCGCCGACTCCTGGCGGAGTCCCTGTGAAGATGACATCTCCCGCGTCTAGAGTGACAAATTGGGACAAATGGGCCACCAATTCATCCAATTTGAAAATCAGCTCTTTGGTATTGGAATTCTGCAGCGTCTGGCCGTTGAGGCGAAATTGAATCTGCAGTTCGTGGGGATCGGCAATCTCGTCCGCAGTTACCAGATAAGGCCCCATCGGCGCGAACGTATCTGGAGTCTTCCCAATTAGCCATTGGCCGCCGGGCCGGCCAATTTGCCAGTCACGGGCAGAGACATCATTTCCATTTGTATAGCCGGCGATATATTCGAAAGCCTTTTCTTTGGGAATGTGCTTCCCGCGTTTGCCGATGACCACGACCAATTCCGCTTCGTAATCGACTTTATTTGCCACCTTCGGCAAGCGGATTTCCGCCTCGGGACCGATCGCCGCAGTGGAAAACTTGCTGAAGCACACAGGTTCCGATGGGATCGGCTGACCACTTTCGGCTGCGTGGTCCTTGTAGTTCAAACCGATGCAGATAATTTTGCCCGGAACTGGAATCGGAGCCAGTAGCCGACCCGTGACATACAGTCCCTTCGCTTGAGCCTGCTCCTTAGCGACCGCCGCCCGTTTCAAACCGTCTGGCAATGCCAAGAGTGCTTTCGGACACGTCGGCAACGTCGGATCCGCCGCGTGCAAATCGATATAGTTACCCGCTGCCGCGCCGTCGCCAACTGCTGTGACCTTACGCCCAGATTCTGTTTCCAGTGTTGCCAGCCGCACTTTGAATTCCTTTTAATTTCGCCCGGTTACGGGCATGATTTCACGGAAAATGGAAGTTTGAAAGATTGAAATCGTGACCTCGACCACGCACGGTCAAGAATGAGACGTTTGATCGCGGGGAACAGTATTGAAAAAGTCTCATTCGTGGCCGCGAACAGCAAAAAACACGCACGGTTAAGAATGAGACGTTTGATCGGGGGGATCAGTATTGAACAAGACTCATTCGTAGCCGCGAGCAGGATAAATCCGGGAACCAGGATGACCTCTATGACATTATCAATTCTGCCGATCCGACACCAGTTTGGAATCGCCTATCGCAAAGCCGCACCGAGTTTCTCGGAACAGGCTTTGATGACCCGCTGTTGTGCGACTTCCACTTCTTCATTCGTCAACGTGCGATCTGGAGCCCGATAGTTCAAACGAACCACATAGGATTTCTTGTTCGGCGCGATTTGTTGCCCGCGATACTGTCCCACAAACGCCACGGATTCTAAACACGACCCTGCAGCCGACGTCACAATCTCGGACAATTCCTGCCAGGGGACTTGTTCGTCGAGCACAAAATTCAAATCGCGTTCGCTCACGGGGAATTTCGGAACGTCCTGATACAACGGTGACAAATTGGTGTTCGCGAACAGGGGAGCCAACCGTAATTCCGCCGCACTGCAGGCGTCTCGTAAATCGAACTGAGTGCGCGCTGCCGTCGCGATTTCACCCAACCAGCCCCACGGTTTGCCATTTAAGAGGACTTCAGCGCCCCGCCCGGCTTCAAAACAAGGCAGTTCTGACGCACGCACTGTCACCTCAGCGGATGGATTTA
>JAQGHT010000826.1 GCA_028291565.1 Planctomycetaceae bacterium
CCTCACGAATTGACCCTGCAAATGGTGCCCAAGGGCTCCATCGCGTTGGACGGAATCAGCCTGACCTTGGTCAATGTCGAAACAACCCGGTTCAGTGTGGCGTTGATTCCCCACACACTCGCAGTCACAACCCTCGGGCAGCGCCAGGTCGGTGACACTGTGAATATTGAAACCGATATACTCGGGAAATATGTTCAAAAACTGGTCGGAGAGCTGAAGTAGGACGGACATTCCTGTCCGTCAAATCGAACACGACGGACAGGAATGTCCGTCCTACGCATAATCGCCACGTCTCATTTCGTATGTCTTGGAATCACGGGCCGACCAATCGCAGAATCAATATGACAAGGACCCCAACGGGATGCTGGAATTGAACCGGGATACTTTAGAATTTCTCACTCCGTATCCGGCAGACGATCTGCCGGAGATCTCAGGAGGCTGGGAAGAAAAGGAGTTCACGGTTCTCGAACGCGTGTTCCGATTGATTCGCCCGGCGAATCCTGACGCTCTGCTGGACGATCCGGAAGTCTTGAAGGCCAATGTCGCCGACAATTACATGCCCTATTGGGGCTATTTATGGCCCACGTCGCTCGATATGTCCAAGGCGATTTTGTCCGCGAATCTGCCAGCAGGATTGTCGACGCTGGAAGTCGGAGCGGGGATCGGCCTGGCCGGTCTGGCCGGACTCGCTGCCGGACTGGATGTGATTTTCACCGACTACGATCGAACCTCGGTCAGACTGGCATTATCGAACGCCGTGCTAAATGGCTTTCCATCGGCACGCGGAGCGTTTCTCGATTGGCGTCAGGCTCCGGATCTCGAGTTTCCTTTGATTCTCGGTTGCGATGTGATCTACGAAAAAGCGAATCACGAACCTATTCTGAATGTCATCGAGCACATGCTGGCGCCTGATGGAGAATGTTGGCTGGCTGATCCCGGACGGCATACGGTCGAAGCCTTCCTGGCGTTGGCGAAATCGCGGGGTTACAAAATTGGACGCAAGCAAGTCGTTCGAGAACCGTTCCCGACTCGCCCAGATGGAATGACGGATATCTGGATCGTCACCAAGTAATTTCTAGACCTCGTTCCCAGGCTCCGCCTGGGAACGCCGCCTTGGGAAGCTCTGCTTCCTGTTCAGCAGACTCCAAAGCTCGACACGCGAAGCAGAGCTTCGAACCGTGCGTTCCCAGGCAGAGCCTGGGAACGAGAGGGATTACCTATGGAACTCCGAACATTCGCGGAACGGGTGCTGCGGTCAGAATCGATTGCGGAAAAACTGCGACCGATCGAAGAGCCCGCGACCGATGTCATTCCAGGACCAGCCGTCCGCGACGAGCGTCCCGCGCGGCCATTGGCCCTGCGATTCGCGGGCCGAAAACAAGCGCCGCTGATGCCGCATGCCAACACATTCACCGATCCGGCAAAGCGTGCTCTGGCACATCACATCATGGCCAACCATGAGCTCCAGGCACTGGAAGTCATGGCCTTCACATTGCTGGCTTTTCCCGATGCACCAAGCGAATTCCGGTCAGGAATGGCCCGAATCATGGCGGATGAGCAGCGACATACGCGGATGCATATTGAGCGAGCTGCCATTCTGGGGCTGCAGTTCGGGGACGTCCCCGTTAACGGATATTTCTGGGAAAAGGCGTTGCAATTCGCGAGCGTCCTGGATTATCTCGCCGGGCTGCCCCTGACGTTTGAGGGCTGCAATCTGGATCATACGCTGGAATTCGCCGCGTCATTCGAGACCGCCGGAGACCCCCGCAGTGCGGCCCTGATGCGTGTCATTCATCGTGACGAGATCGAACATGTCCGTTTCGGTCTGGACTGGCTGCGACGATTGAAACCGGTCGAACAGTCCGAGTGGCAAGCGTATGTTTCACACCTGCACTGGCCTTTGCGTGCAGAAAAGTCCAAGGGAAAAACGTTTCACCGTGAACCAAGACTCGCGGCTGGAATGACAGCTGAATTTATTGAGGAATTAGAAAAGTCCGAAAAGACTGCGACATAGAAGGATCTTAGTGTGGCAAATTCCTCGTAGCTGAAATCGTGAGATTTCGGGCGGGACACGTCGATCGGCCCGAATTCTCACGAATTCAGCTACGAAATGGGCCCGAATTCTCACTACCAAATGAGATCCACCGAACACGACACTTTCCGTGACCACCGGTCACTCGGTCTTATTGTTCGATTTTGGCCGCAACCTTCGTCGGTGCCGCATCGAGTTTCAATTCAAAACAGGCGGTCTCTTCCGCGTTTCGAACGAACAGTTTTCCGTGCGCCACAACTGGGTGGTTCCAGGTTTTGCCTTCGATGGCTTTGAAGCGGCTGATTTCCTGATGCTTTTCGGGTTTGGCTTCGATGAGTGCGACTTCTCCCGTTTCTGTCAGGACGAGTAACACTTGTTGGTCCGCCAGGAACAGCACCTGGCCATTACCGTAACCCCGCGCCCGCCATTTGATGCTGCCATCACTCAAGCTGGCGCAGAGGAAGATGTTTCCGTCAAATCCATAGAGATAATCTCCGGAAACGATAAAGTCATTGTAGTAGGGCTTGAAGCTGCGATTTGTCCAGAGTTCCGTCGATTCCCATTGGTCTTGGGAATGTTTTACGCTGATGCGCCTAGTCCCAATCCCCATTCCCGTTCCAATCAGGATGTCCGATTGACTGATCACGGCCGGTTGCACCACGCGGGCAACTCCTTCTGAGGGCCACGCATGTTGCCACAGAACTTTGCCGGTCGCCGGCTGTAGGCTGAACAGGCCGACATCGGTCGTGATCAGCAATTGCTCAACGCCATCTATCTTCGACAACTGCGTCGAGCAATAGCTCAAACTGCCTTCACCGGCAGACCACGCCAGTTCGCCGGAATCGACTCGATAGGCGAGGACACTTTTTTGTTCCGGACCACCGGCAAACACTGTGACCAGATTCTGCACAACAAGAGGCGAACTGGAAAAGCCCCACATTGGGACCTGTGCTCCGGAATCGTCTACGATGTTCCGAGACCAGACGGGCGTACCTGTTGCGGCATCAAGACAATTCAATTGCCCATTCGCTCCGAGCGCTAAAATCTTGCCAGAATGAAACGTGGGTGTGCTGCGAGGACCGGGCCCGGCGATGGGCTCGGAAAATCGTGTGGCGTCGTGATGCGACCAGATCTCATTGCCGGTTTGAGCGTCGTAGCAGACGACGAATTCCTTCTCGCCCCGTTGTTCTTGTGTAAATAATCGATCTCGAACCACGGCGAACGAGGACCAGCCCGGGCCGATCCGATGTCTCCACAGTTCCTTGGGAGGGTTCTTGTCCCAGTCCGTTCGAATTCGAACGCCCGTCAAACGACTGTCCCGTTGCGGACCACGAAATTCCACCCAGTCGCCCGGCTGCGAGGTTAATTCTTTTGCTTTCGCCGATTTCGATTCGGCCTGAGCCGATTTCTTTTCGCCTGCAGATCGCACCTCAAGTTCCGCCAAGTGCTTTTGTTCCGCGGTGGGTGTCCAACGCCAGGTGATTTCCGGGTTAAAACTCCCGTCCCAGCCATTCGAGCGAATCAAAGTGAAGCAGACGCCAGTGGCAATCAGGATCAGCAGCAGCCCCGCGCGGCGAATTGGCCACTGCAATTTCTGTGTCAGAACCAGCCAGCCTACCCAGCCCGTAACCACTGCCGGGGCAGCATATAAGATCAACGCCATCACCGGAAATTCGACGTCCTTGAAAAGTATTGTCGCTACGGTCACGGCCACAAATGTGCCAAGTACCAAGAGCCGGTCAGACCACTTCAACCGGCTGCCGAATAGCCACCAGACGTTCAACAGCAACAAGGCGATCATCGGGTTGAGGACCAATCCGCCCATAAATTGCATGGGCGAACCGCTACCCATGGTCGCCAGCGTCCGAATTGTCCAGAGCAGAACCACAATCACCACACCGGGCCAAAGTCGCAAACGGGAGGTGTTGGTCGATGCAATTGGCAGTGCCGCAGGGGCTTCGACTTGCAATGTGGGGGCACTCATGAAACACTCCTTAAGAATCTCTGTCACTCGCACGAAAAAGCAGTACCGGTATAATATGTCTGGGTACAGGATTCGTCAACATTGGTTTTGAAAGACGTGAAGCTGATGGTTGCACCGCAGGAACTCGCTCCTTTGATGGCCGAATTCGGCAAGGCTTACACGCGCAAGATCTATTCCGAAATGAGTCGGGCGGGGACGACTCCGGCTCGAGCACGCCTGTTGTTGACGTTGCAGTGTCATGGCAGCTGCAAGATGACCGATATCGGCGGCTACCTGTCGGTCACTCCGCGAAGTGTGACCAAATTGGTTGACGGGCTGGAGCTGGAAGGGTTGGTCGTCCGGGAACCGCATCCTCACGACCGCCGAATCTCCATGATTCGCCTGACGCCCGAGGGTCTGCTGGTTTGCAAAGAGAGTGCCCTGGCGAATCATGCCGCGATTACGTCACTTTATGAACATCTCAATGCCACCGAACGGCAGCAACTGGCCCTGATTCTGCAAAAGCTTTTAAACGCACTGAACGAACAGGATGCAGGCGAGACAGCGCTTTCTAAATAGCGTTTTTTTGACGCAGTCTAAGCACGCGTACCGTACAAGAATCTCGCCCCCACTGACCCCGCCAGCCTGTTGATTTAATCGGAGGCAGATCGCGTAAAATCGTTTTCGTAACGCTCGAATGGACTGGGCATCGACTTGAACGCTTTAAACGCCACCTAGAACACCATGTTTTCACTATATACATATGAATTGTCCGATTAAATCAACAAGCTGCCGCCGTCAGTGGAGCGCTGATTGGCCAGCTAAAACAAACGAATCGAAAATCTCCTCAACGCTCATGTCAGGTTTGCCCCGCTGCCGCCGCGAGAGTACGCTCAATTATCAGAACGCCGTTCGTTCGCGGCGGCAGCGGGGCAAACCTGGCCACACGTTGAGCAAGTATTTTTCAGGGGATTTGATTTAGCCTGCCAGTCAGCGCTCCACCGACACGGGGTCGGCGGTGGCGTAGTACCGCGCAACTTCAAAGGCGGAAGCTTTCCCCTCCAATCCGAAAGTCATCACAGTCCGGGTCCCGAACGGCAAACGCTTTAGCGGCGAGTGTCTAGGACATTCTCAACAGCGGATGCAAACGGCAGCTGTCAAACTACTGCAATTCATAGACGGAAACCTCTATGAGATTCTCATCGGGATCGCGGATGTAGACAGACTGAATTGCTCCAAGCGCGCCAGTTCGTGCAACGGGGCCGGCGAGAATTGGGACGCCCAGGTCCTGCAGACGTTCGATGAATTCGGTCAACGAACTGGCCCAGACAAAGCACAGATCCGCCGAACCCGGCGTGGGAAGATTGGCTTTGGGCTCGAATTCGTGACCGTACTCATGCAGATTGATCTTCTGGCTGCCAAACGCCAGAGCCTTCCGGTTTGCGCCAAAGGTCACCTCGTGCATGCCGAGTACCGAAACATAGAATGAACACGTCTGATCAATGTTTTTTACGGTTAACACCAGATGATCCAGCGCAACGACGGCCATTGGGTATCCCAATCTCTGAAACACTATTGAATTGGAATGAGGTAATACGTCGCGAAGGTACAGCGGCTGAAACCCCCAATGACAGGTGTTATACTGGATGTCGCTGGTGTACGTTGCCATTTCGAAAACGGTGTATTTCGCCACCCATGATAGACGATTCAATATTGGAGAGAAACGTTGCCCGCAGAACACGAGATTCGCGCCGACTTTGACCGCGAGACAATCGTCATGTACCAGGCGTACTCACCGGCGATTGCCGATGCCGCCTTGCGGGCCAGGCGATTTGTGCCTCCGTTCTCGTTTCACCGGATGACCTGGATCAAGCCGTCGTTCCTGTGGTTAATGCATCGCAGCAACTGGGGCCAGAAGGGTGGACAAGAACGCACGCTCGCTGTGCGTATCACGCGGGCGGGTTGGGAAAAGGCATTGTCATTGGCGGTATTGACTTCGTTTGAACCGGGCCTGTTCGTTTCTCCCGAGGACTGGGCAGCACAATTTGAAGCGGCGCAGGTCCATTTGCAGTGGGATCCGGAACGCTCGTTGCGTGGATCGGGGCTCACGTACCAGAGCATTCAAGTGGGACTCAGTCGGCACATCATTGGCGAATACGTGGCGGATTGGATTGTGGGAATCGAAGACTATACGACTCGAGTCCAAAAGATTTATGACCTGCTGCAATCGGGACATGCTGAACAGGCCAAACGTCAACTGCCCTCGGAACGGATTTATACTGTCAACGGGGATTTGGCCCGTCGGCTATTGATTGGAAAGAAATATTAGAAACTGCCAAACAGCGAAGCCACATAACATTGAAAGCAGTCTTCATGAAATACCACGTTGTCCTGTCTCTCGCCCTGATACTTGGGATTTGCTGTTCTTGCAGTAAACCAACCATGGAAGCACCGAAGACTGAAGTATTGAAGATCGAACCTCTCAAGGTCGAGCCGCTCAAAACTGAAACTGCGAAATCTCCGATGCCGCCGGCCGAAGCGCCAATGCCTCCAGCCACGAAGTCCGAAGCACCAAAGCCTCGACAGCCAAAACCTGAAACATTGGCCGATGGTGGGTATGATCAACAGGAAATGGATGAGGCCATTGCGCGGGCTCGTCGCGAGGTCGACGAGTTCATTGTGGAACTGTCAAAAAAGAATGGCAAACTTTTTTCAGTGAAGGCACCCGTGGCAGAGAAAGATCAGGTCGAACATTTCTGGCTGACCGACCTCGTTTATCAGGACGGTGTATTTTCCGGCAAGATCGGGAACGACCCAGGAATCGTCAGCAACGTAAAAATCGGTCAGCCCTGGACCGTAAAAAAGGCCGACATCTCCGATTGGATGTTCATGCGCGGAGGCAAGATCCATGGCAATTACACCATGCGGCCCCTATTGAAAACTCTGCCGAAGGAAAAGGCCGACGCGTTCCGGTCCATGCTGGCAAATCCGTAATTGGTTCAAGCGCAACAGAGGTAACTGGAATGAAAGTCAAATTGTTTGTCCTTTTATCAATTCTAAGTCTAGTTGGATCAGAAACACTTTGTGCCGCCGAGAACGGGCAAATTGCCGGGCAACTTCTCGACGCCGACGGTCAGATTACCTATGCCGGTGAAGTCGTCGTGTTTCTGTGCGATGCGAAAACCGGCTATCCGATCCATCGGGAAACCAAAAAGTCGGTAGAGGCTTCGTTTCAAGATTTGTCCTGCGATAAGTTCTGGCAGGCTGTCACAGATGAAGCCGGATCCTTCGAATTCAACGAGGTTCCCGTCGGAAACTATCGACTGGTGGCGCAATCGTGGTCGGGAACGAAAGGGATGCCAAAGTTTCCCGGGAAGACCAGTTCGTTTGTAATTCTGCACGGTGTGGCGGAAAACGTATCGGTCAAAGAAAGTGAACGGACGGTCGCATCTCCCCGGCAACTTGGTCACGAAATCTTGCAGATCACAAATGATCCGCCAGAAGCAAGCGCGTTTTTACTGATCAGCCTGAAACCGACTCTCGGTGACGGAATTCTTGGTCCGTACGGCTGGGGAAACGAATTCACCAGCCAATTGATCGGTGTGACGCATATGGCACAGCCGCACGTGACGATCATCGGATTACCGGACAACCGGAACGTGCATGTGGCGCTGTTCAATTACGACAACAATCCCGGCGTCGGCGCTGCCACTTTTAAGCCGGGACAACAGCATGGCAAGTTGCGTATCATCGCCAGCTGGAGTAACGGCCATCACGAGCCCCCGCCGGAATTAAAGGAGCTGACTGACCACCTGCAAACGAAAAAGTCGACAGCTCAGGAATTCCTGGATGGATCGGGCAACAAAGTCAGAACTGAGCAGGAAGCACAACTGAAATTGATTCAGCTTGTGCGTGAGAACCCGAAACGTGAAGTCAACGTGGCCGGACTGGGCCAACGACGTCTGGCGGATGTCATCGCGGCACTGGGATATGTCAAACTGCGGGCACAGCTGCGAAAGTAAGCAAGTGTGTTTGGGATGGCGAATCCGACAGTGACTCGGGATCGGAAGCCTTACCGATAAACCGGCCCCATCAAGGGCGGTTTGGCGAGCCGCTGCGTACCCGAATTCTTGTCCGGCCCGTAGACTTGCATCGGAACTTTGATCTCGTGGATCTTCTCGTCGTCAGTATAGATCTTGACCATGACCAGCTGACGTCCCGAGGGGATCGGACCGGGGACTGTGACTTTGATGCGTTGCAGTTTGGCTCCGGTCGGGGATGTCGTGGGGGACAGCACCGCCGCCTGGACCAGATCTGAGGTAGTGGAAACCCCCAATATTCCGGCGGGCGACTTTCGCAAATCGGTCACGACAATCTCTTGCTCAACAGGTGAACTTCCCAGCTGATGCACAGCCAGCGACATCGGCCGTGCGTACAATTGCTCCTGCGGAAATACGACGCGGAGAAAAACTTCACGGAAGCGCGGCTGCGTGTCGGTATAGTGGACTTTGACCGTGAATTCTTTCGGACCGGGTTGTTGCGCGGTCGTTCTGATTCGCAACAGGAATTCACCCTCTTCGCCCGGTTGATACACCTTTTTCTTCATTTGCGGCAGCAGGCAGCCGCAACTGGGCTGCAGCTGATCGATCGTGAGCGTCACGTCACCAACATTGCAGAACGAGAAATAAGCATAAACCTCTTCTGACGCAGCGACTTCTCGCAGATTGACGTAATACTGTTCAAATGCGAGCGATGGAATTGACGGCACGTCGCTCATGGCCTGCGGCTTGGCCTCACATAAACAAGCGACCAAAGACCACACCACCGGCAAACAGAGCGCCAGCAAAGGGGTCGAGCGGCTGACAAGCAGCTTACGTACAGTCCGTGACAGCATGGTCGGACCTTTGCGTTTCAGCTCGCGAAACGGGTGACCACACGTGCGCTCAGTGACCCGTCGGAACGGGAACTCAGGCTGTGCAGACCTTGGTTCGTTGAACTGAAGGAGGGAAAATTGTGGGGGAGGAAAGGCGAAGTGACAGGCAGAAAGGATCCAGGCGAGCAGGTTTTAGAATTACCTGCCAGTTTGAGGAAGGGACCGGGACTATAAGCCAAGCTGACAATTGCGGCAAGATGAGATTAAAATCGCGCACGGTTAAGATTGAGACGTTTGATCGCGGGGATAAGTATTAACAAAGACTCACTCGTGGCCGCGAGCAGAATAAATCGTTGTGAAACGTCACATTCAAACGGTTACCATTTCGTTCAGGAATAATCGATCATGCGTCAGTTTTTCATCGTCGCAGGGATGAGTTTGCTTTTGTTCGGCATGGCGAATGCCGCATCAGCCGATGATTGGCCGCAGTGGCTTGGCCCGCAACGCGACAGTATCTGGCGGGAATCGGGAATCATCACTTCGATTCCGAAGTCTGGCCTACCGGTCAAATGGCGTGTTCCCGTCGCAGGGGGATATTCTGGACCAGCTGTGGTCGGAAACAAGGTTTATTTGACGGACTTTTTCCGTGAAGGAGGCAAGCTGGCGAACAGTCCTCAGACGCGTAACGAGCTGGAAGGGATCGAACGCACTCTCTGCTTCGACGCGTCAACCGGTAAGGAAGTATGGAAGCACGAATTTCCCTGCAAATACAGCTTGTCTTATGCGTGCGGACCACGGGCAACCCCTACCGTTTCTGACGGCAAAGTCTACACTTTGGGCGCGGAAGGGAACTTATGGTGCCTGGATGCTGAAACAGGTAAGCTTCTGTGGTCCAAGGACTTCAAACGAGACTACAAAGTGCCGACACCAATCTGGGGCTTCGCCGGACACCCTTTGGTGGATGGTCACAAGTTGATCTGTCTGGTTGGCGGTGAAGGCAGTGTTGCGGTGGCATTTGACAAGGACAACGGCACCGAGCTTTGGAAAGCGTTGTCTGCGACGGAACCTGGTTATAGTTCCCCGGTCATGATCGAAGCCGGCGGTGTGCGTCAAGTGTTGATCTGGCATCCGGAAGCGCTCAATTCTCTGGACCCCGAAACGGGGAAAATCTATTGGACGCAACCACTGCAGCCCAGCTATGGGATGTCGATCATGCCCCCCAGAAAACTGGGCAACTTCCTGTTCGCCAGCGGAATTGGCGATGTTGGGGCGCTGTTTGAACTCGACACAGTCAAGCCCGCCGCCA